>CAYJOY010000022.1:0-9413 GCA_964371885.1 uncultured Lentimicrobiaceae bacterium
GAATTTTCTGCAACTGAATGTGATCAATACATTTGGAACGAAACCACATATACTACCTCGGGAGACCACGAACAAACATTTGTAGCGGCCAATGGATGCGACAGCACGGTAACCTTACATTTAACCATTAATCATCCAGTTAGACACGAATTTTCAGCAACTGCTTGTGAAGAATACATTTGGAACGAAGAGAGACATATTGCATCGGGAGATTACCAACAAACATTCGTAGCAGCCAACGGGTGCGACAGTACTGTTACGCTACATTTAACCATTAACCCTACCCTTTATCACACCATTAACGCTACTATTCGCGAAGGGGAAGTATACAACGAAAATGGATTTGAAGAGTCTGCGTCGGGCACATATACACTAAGAACTCAAAGTGCAATAACCAATTGCGATAGCATTGTTACTTTAAATCTTGTGGTAATTCCTGGTCTTTCATTCACCATTAAAGATACTATTTGTGATGGAGAAACCTACACAGAACACAACTTTAACGAAACCGAAGCGGGCACATACACTAAAAACTACACTAGCGAAGTTACAGGTGGCGACAGTACGGTTATACTTATCTTAACAGTGAATCCTACCTATAACAATACTATTAATGCCGAAATTTGCGAAGGCGATATGTATACAGAAAACGGGTTTAACACCAACGAAGAGGGTACACATACACTACCATTAGTTTCTGAAACAACAGGTTGCGACAGTACTATTACATTACACTTAACCGTTAACCAACCGGTTACCCATCAATTTGAGGCTGAAGCTTGTGAAGAATACACTTGGAACGAAACCACATATACTACTTCGGGTGAACATCAACAAACATTTACAGCGGCCAACAACTGCGATAGTATCGTTACCTTATCTTTAACTATTAATCAACCAGTTAGACATGAATTTTCTGCAACTGCTTGTGAAGAATACTTTTGGAATGAAGAAAAATACGAGGAGTCGGGAAGCTACCAACAAATATTTACAGCGGCTAACGGATGCGACAGTACCGTAACTTTATCTTTAACCATTAATCAACCGGTTCATCACGAATTTACTGAAACGGCTTGTGTGGAATACATTTGGAATGGAGAAACATACACCACTTCGGGCGAGCACCAACAAACATTTACGGCGGCCAACGGTTGCGATAGCACGGTAATTTTACATTTAACCATTAACCCTACCCTTTACCATACTATTAACGCCTCTATCCGCGAAGGGGAAACCTACAACGAAAACGGGTTCGAGGAATCTACCACGGGTACTTACACACTAACAGCGCAAAGTACCGTAACCCACTGCGATAGTATTGTTACATTAAATCTTACGGTAATCCCTGCCCTTTCACATACTATTAAAGATACCATTTGCGAGGGTGAAATATATGCAGAGCACGGGTTTAACGAAACAGAGACAGGCACATACACTAAACAATACACCAGCGAAGTAACGGACGGCGATAGCACTGTAATACTTATCTTAACCGTTAATCCGAAACTTTACACCACTATTAATGGTGCCATTTGCGACGGCGAATTCTATACTGAGAATGGATTTAACACCAACCAAGAGGGTACACATACACTAACCCTCTCTTCTGTAGCTACAGGTTGCGACAGTATGGTTACCTTACACTTAACCGTTAAACAACCAGTTACTCATCAATTTGAAGCAATAGCATGTGAAGAATATATCTGGAACGAAACCTCGTATATTACATCGGGAGATCACCAACAAACATTTACAGCGGCCAACGGTTGCGATAGTATTGTTACTTTACACTTAACCATTAATCAACCGGTTACTCATCAGTTTGAAGCAGTAGCTTGTGAAGAATACATCTGGAACGAAACTACATACGATGAATCGGGTGAATATCAACAAACATTCACAGCCGCTAACAACTGCGATAGCATTGTTACTCTAAATCTTACTATTAACCCTACCCTATCGCATACTATAACTGCTGTTATTCGCGAGGGAGAAACCTACGCTGAAAATGGATTCAACGAATCAGTAACAGGAACATACACCCTATCTACCACAAGCGTTATTACTGGATGTGATAGCACTGTTACTTTAAAGCTTACTGTAATTCCGGAAGTTACCAATAATATTGTAGCAGCCATTTGCGATGGCGAAACATACAACGAAAACGGTTTTAACGAAAACGAAGCGGGCGTTTATACCCAAACATTAACCAGCAGCTCGGGTGGCGACAGTACGGTTGTGCTTATCTTAAGTGTAAATCCTACCTATAATACTACTATTAATGCCGAAATTTGCGAAGGGGAAACCTATACCGAAAATGGGTTTAACCACAACGAAGAGGGGACCTACACACTACCGTTAGCTTCTGTAGTTACAGGTTGCGACAGCATTATTACACTACACTTAACCGTTAAACAACCAGTTACTCACGAATTTAGCGATGTAGCTTGTGAAGCATACACCTGGAATGAAACTACTTACAGAGCGTCGGGCGAATATCAACAAACATTCACAGCCGCTAACAACTGCGACAGTACCGTTACATTACACCTTACCATTAACCAACCTGTTACTCACCAGTTTACTGAAGTGGCTTGTGAAACATACACTTGGAATGAAACTACTTACAGAGCGTCGGGAAGCTACCAACAAACATTCACAGCCGCTAACAACTGCGACAGTATTGTTACATTACATCTAACCATTAATCAAACTGTTACTCATCAATTTGAGGCGACTGCTTGTAGTGAATATATTTGGAATAACGAAACATACACCACCTCGGGAGAATACACACAAACATTTACCGCCGCTAACAACTGCGACAGTGTAGTTACCCTACACTTAACCATTAACCAACCTGTGGCACACCAATTTGAGGCTACCGCATGTGGTGCATATACTTGGAATAACGAAACCTATACCACATCGGGTGAGTACATGCAAACATTAGTAGCTGAAAACGGATGCGATAGCACGGTTACTTTAACCCTTACTGTTAATCCATTATCTTACCACGAGTTTGCTGTTGACCAATGTGCAGAATATGTTTGGAACAACGTAACATACGCTACCTCAGGAGAGTATCAACAAACATTTGTAAACAGCAACGGATGCGACAGTATAGTAACCTTACACTTAACCATTGGCGAAGCTATTACCCACCAATTCGAAGCAACTGCCTGTGAGCAATACATTTGGAACTATACAATATATAGAAATTCGGGAAGTTTCGAACAAACTTACACTGCGGCTAACGGGTGCGACAGTATCGTAACTTTACATCTTACCATTAATCACGCTACTGCTACCAGCTTTGAAGCAACAGCTTGTAACCAATATACTTGGAATAACGAAACCTACACCCAATCGGGAGAATACACACAAACACTTATCGCTACAAATGGTTGCGACAGCACCGTAACGTTACATCTTACTATTAACCCATCTACTAACGATAGTTTTGCAATTACAGCATGCAATGCATTCACATGGGATGGAACTACTTACACCCAATCGGGTAGCTACACTAATAATTACGTGGCTGCTAACGGGTGCGATAGTATCGTTACTTTAAACCTCACTATCAACCAACCTTACACTCACGAGTTTACTGCTGAAAATTGTGTAGAATACACTTGGAACGAAACTACTTATACCCAATCGGGAGAGTACACACAAACATTTACAGCTGCTAACGGATGCGACAGTGTAGTTACATTACATCTTACCATTAATCAGCCTGCTACACACCAATTCTCTGAAACTGCGTGCAATCAGTACACTTGGAATGAAACAAACTACACCACTTCTGGAGAATATACGCAATCGTTTACCGCTACTAATGGCTGCGATAGTACAGTAACACTTATCTTAACTATCAACCCTTCTTATAATCATGAAATTACGATGAACGCTTGCGAAACCTATACATGGGATGGCACTACTTATACTGAGTCGGGTAGCTATACTAAAAACTACACCTCTGTTAACCAATGCGACAGCACTGTTACACTACATTTAACCATCAATGAATCGCTAGTAACCGATTTTTCTGCTACCGCTTGTAATGAATATATGTGGGATGGCACCTCTTATACCGAATCGGGAAGCTATACTAAAAACTACACCACAGCAAGAGGTTGCGACAGTACCGTTACGTTAAATCTTACCATTAACGCCACCATCACTAACAGTTTCTCTGTTACCGAATGTAACGAATATACTTGGAACGAAACCACCTACAACCAATCGGGAGATTACACGCAAACATTTATGGCTGAAAACGGCTGCGATAGCACGGTTACATTACATCTTACCATTACATTACCTGTAGCTCACGAATTTTCGATAACAGAATGTAACGAATATACTTGGAATGAAACTACTTACACCCAATCGGGAAGCTACCAACAAACATTCTCAGCTGCTAACAACTGCGACAGCGTAGTTACGCTACACCTTACCATCCATACCTCTACCTCCGATACATTTGCTATAACTGCATGTAACGAATTTATATGGGATGGTACCCCATACACACAGTCGGGCACCTACACTAAAAACTATATTGCTGCTAACGCTTGCGATAGCATAGTTACTTTAGCGCTTACCATTAACAACACCGTTGCGCACGAAATTACAGCAACCGCTTGCGAGGAGTATATCTGGAATGAGACTACCTATACTACATCAGGAACCTACCCACAAACATTTAGCGCCGCCAATGGTTGCGACAGTACTGTAACGCTTCATCTTACCATTAACCAACCTGTTACGCACCAGTTTACAGAAACTGCTTGCAACGAGTACATTTGGAATAATGAAACCTACGATGTTTCGGGAGATTATACTCAAACATTTACGGCTGCCAACCAATGCGACAGTGTGGTTACTTTACATCTAACCATTAACAATTCGGTTGTTAATGAGTTTAGCGAAGTTGCATGTAGCGAATATACCTGGAATGAAACTACTTACGATGAATCGGGAGAGTACACACAAACGTTTACCGCCGCTAACGGATGCGACAGTGTGGTTACTTTACACTTAACCATTAATGAACCTTATGCTAACCAAATCTTGATGACGGCATGTAGCGAATATACTTGGAACGAAACCACTTACGACGAATCGGGCGAATATACACAAACGTTTACCGCCGCTAACGGATGCGACAGTGTAGTTACATTACAACTAACCATTAACTTACCAGTTGCCTCTGAATTTAGCGACAATGCTTGTGGAGAATATACTTGGGAAGGAACTACATACGACGAATCGGGCGAATATACACAAACGTTTACTGCCGCTAACGGATGCGACAGTGTAGTTACATTACATCTCACTATTAACGAACCTATTAGCTACGAGTTCTCCGATAGTGGCTGCTTAACCTACACTTGGAACGACAACACTTACTACTTTGGAGGAACATTTACCGAAACATTCACTGCGGCGAACGGTTGCGATAGTATTGTTACCCTAAACTTAACCATTAACTACCCTTCTACTAACATGTTTACAGAAACGGCTTGCGGAAGCCATACATGGAACGACTCTACCTACACTACTTCTGGAACCTACGTTCAAACATTTACAGGTAGCAACGGGTGCGATAGTACTGTTACACTAGAGTTAACCATTTTAGAAGCTAGCACCTTCGAATTTACCGAAACCGTATGTGGAAGCTACATCTGGAACTCCATTACCTATACCGAAAGTGGCGATTACACCGAAACCTTTACTGCGGCGAACGGTTGCGACAGCACGGTAACATTACACCTTACTGTTAATCAACCTTACAATCACGAGTTTACAATTGCAGAATGCGATGAATACACATGGAACACCACCACTTATACCCAATCGGGAGTTTACACCGAAACGTTTACCGCCGCTAATGGGTGCGACAGTGTGGTTACATTACACTTAACCATTAACACATCGACCGTGGCTGAGTTTACCGTTACCGAATGCGAAAGCTATACATGGAACGATGAGACCTACACAACCTCTGGCGACTATGTGCAAGAATTCTTAACAAGCACTAACTGCGACAGTGTGGTTACATTACACCTCACTATCAACAATGGTGTTAGCCACGAGTTCTCGCTATCGGCTTGCGAAAGCTTTACATGGTTCGACACTACCATTACTACTTCTGGCGACTATATTAAATACTACCAAGCAGCTAATGGATGCGACAGTATGGTTACACTACACCTTACTATTAACCATAGCGCTTTTGTTGAGATATACGACACTATTTCACTAGGAGAAGGGTACTACGAAAACGGGTTCAGCATCCCTGCTGCTATCCTTCCTGAAGCCGACAACTACGAGTTTGAACAAGATGGATTAACCGTACATGGCTGCGATAGCACTACAATACTATATTTAACAGTAAACGAAAGTTCATCTATTGAAGAGGTAAGAATAGCATACAACCTATACCCTAACCCTGCCACTACACACGCAACCATCGAATCGTCGGCCTCTATGAATTGGATTGAACTTTACGATCTTAACGGAAAACTTGTGGTAAGAGAAGAGGTAAACGGACAAAAACACACCATAGCTACTCAAAACTTCTTAACAGGAACCTACCTTGTACGTATCCAAATGGGGAACAAAGTGTATACCCGTAAACTCATCATCCAACGATAACATCATCCTTTAATTTTTCATAAATTTTCAAAGGGAGGTACTTTTTCAAAGTAACTCCCTTTTTCGTATAACCCTTACCATTAAAAATTTACTTTATCATTTTTTTTAAAGAATAAAACAGCTATGTAAAAATTATAATGTAACTTTGTTCCCTGCAATGCAATGCTATACATCTTATAATTTACAGAATGTAAAACAATAGTAAGCGATTAAAAATGAACTAATTATTTCTTTTATGAAAAACAAATTAAAATAGAATCACACAAAAAAAGATGTCAGAAATACCAATTATTTTTACCAGTGGCAAAAACTAAATAATGAAAGATTTTTTAAGAATATTGATAAAATTACATTACAATGAAAATATTTATTAAAGATTGGGCGCAGATGCACCCCAAAAAACTAAACTCGCGTACCGACAATTATTATACAGGTTTAGCAAACAAGGTATATAAGGTTCTCTTTCAAATGAGAGAAGACCTTAAAATGGAAGAAAAAAACGATATTAAAGAGTTGGCACTCCGTATAACAGCTTGGTTTGAAGACATTATTTCTGAACTAGGCATTTGGCAAGCGGTTACCTCTGAATATAAAAAGCGGTATGGCTCCTATTTGCCCTTTTTCAATTTAGATGAAACCTATTATCCCGATGAGGTCAATTATGAAGATATCCAATTTCTACTATGGCACCAATTGCAGCAGTATCATTTTGGCGAGTATGTAATACTTCCCGACATTTTCGATTACAGCGATGTGGTAGACACTCTTTTCGACCTCTTTAACGAGGAGTACGGAACGGCTCCCGAAAATAATGAACTGAAAGCATATCTATCCAATTACCCACTCGATCCCGACAACATATACCCATATAGAGAGCTGCTAGAATGGTTCCACTACAGTTGCTATATCAATAAAGGCTATGAAAAAAACGCAATTGAGGAGGTTAGAGAGCTCTATAGTAAGCTTGACGCTGAAGAAAACGACTCCGCCCAATCGCATGAGTTTTTGCATTTGCTCACTTACTCAATGCGTTTGGACCACATGTTCCACCATCGCTCCAACCTTGTATCACTTACCTCGCCTCAACTATTGGCTCTCGTGCTTGCCCAGCATAAAGAGCATCTGTTGGCACACAATGTAAAAAGCAAGCTATCTCAAAGCTACATTATTACAAATGAAGACAACAACTTCCTTTACGTTAATAATATAGATGACAACAACAGTGGCGAATGCTATAAAATAACCAAAGATTCGTTTGATGAAAATGCAGTATTTGAATATACCAAAGAGAAAACCAACGCCATATTCTCTATGTTGGTATATTATGGAAACTGTTGGTGGCAAACTGGGATATTAAAAATGTACGACCATTTCGAATCGCATTTAGTAATAAACAACACCCTTCAAGAGGTAGAAAATAGTAAAAGAGCTCAATATTTATATGAGAAGTTTTTAGCAGCTACTGGTGGGAAGCCTATTGTTTTTTTTAAGAATAAAACAGCAATGCGTAAATTTACAGAGCAAAACATTGATAAAAAAACCGATGTGAGTATACGCGACAAAGGAAAAGGGATATACCTACATGGCAATCCTAAGAAAGGATTACAGGCACAGAGTATCTTTATAGAAAAACTTAAAACAACCGAAAACCCATTCTACAATAAAGAAGCAATACAACCCGAGCTCCATTTGATGGTAACCGACACCATTTTTGTCGATTACAAAACATGCTGCTACATGATAGATGAAGGGATGCTAGAGGATGCCTTCTTGAATACTGAGGGAGAAGAACGAAAGCTCATTTTCCAAGAAAACATTCAATTTATGGCCGACTATTTCCATCGTAGCTACCGAGTTATAGATGCATAATGAGTTATCGAAATAGAGCAGAAGTAGGAGAAAACTAAAATCGTTTTCTCCTACTTTCGTTTCCGAGTTCTTACGCCGCTAAACGAGTGCCTAAGCTTTGCTTTTGGCTATACACTTCCCACTATTAGGGCGTGTTAGGGACTTGCACCCGTTAGATTATACCCATGCTGGGCGTACAAAAAAAGAGGTGCATAAATGCACCTCATAAACATAAAACAGCTTACCAATTAACCGTCCAAGTGACAACATCATCAGTTCTATTTCTATAAGAAAATGTTTTACCCTCTATACTATAAATAAAATAAGTAGCAAAATTATAAATATATTGGTCTTTAGGCAAGTACCTAATTATCTGAAATTCACCATTCTGATCATACCATACCTCAGATTTTTCAGTATTTCCATAATTTAGAACAGAAAGTTTTTTCACTCCATTGTCAATGTGCCCATAATTAAGAGCCCCAATTCCACCATACTCCTCACCAACAGCTTCTGGGGTTGGAAAATCTTGATGATATATAATCTCAGGATAATGCTCCCCACCCTCAATTCTGTTTTGCCGCAACTCAACAACTGTTATATGTTCAGCATGCAAATTATCAATATGAGTATCTTCATTATAATTAGTAAAAGTTATAAACAATGAAGAATCAACCTCAACCATTTGCCAACTAATCGACCATCCATCAGGAATGTCTAGATTAATTGTTCCAACAGTTGTATACTCTCTTAAAGTCGTGTCACCATTAGTCCAAATCGTATGGGTTAACGATTGTTTATGAATCCCTACTTTGGGCTCCATAGGTTTGCAATTACTATCTAGCGGGATTGCATCCCCAATAACGGCGGTGTTAGTCGATTTTAAATAGTCTTGA
>CAYJOY010000022.1:9423-12764 GCA_964371885.1 uncultured Lentimicrobiaceae bacterium
CAGCGTTAAAGATAAAATCATCTGGAACATCCACCTCAATGGTGTGTGTGCCACTATAAAACCTTCTAAAAGAAGTATCTCCAGTGCTCCAAACAGTGTCTAGCAAATGTGTAAGCGTGTAGGTTGTGTCTACAATTGTTGTGTCTACAATTACTGGTGGTTTGTTCGAATCATCGGGTTCAAGCTCTGGTTGGCATGATGCCAAAGTAAGAGTTCCCATAATTACTAGGCCAGCAAGAAGAAGCCATGTTTTTTCGAAAAAATTGTTTTTTTCATATTGTCGTTGCTACTTTGGGATATGAGGCTAGCTGTGTCCAGTCACTTTTCTCGTTTTTTTAATTAAAAAATGTATTGGTTTTGGTTTGAAATCATATATATAGCGTTAGATATTTTTATTATGAAAATGGTCGGCAAAAATAATAAAAAAAAATGATATGGTTGGAGTTGTTGAATGTTGAAAGTTGGAGTTGCTACCGTTCCACCAGCCAATTGGCGATGGTGCGGGTATCATTATCGAATTTGAGACCTATTTTTATCACTTGGTCGTTGCCAACCTTGTAGGGGAGGGCGTACTCATTGCTGTTAATCTGGTCTAAGGCGTCTTGAGCGGTGCCGTTAAGTTTAAACTCAAACAAGTACAAGTAGCCGCTGGTGCGTATTACAAGGTCTATGCGCCCTATTGCGGTGGCATGTTCCACCTGCACGTACTGCCCCATAAGTACTGTAAACAGATAAAATATAGTTTGATAGTGTTTTTCGCATTTATTGTTGAGATGATAAGGAATATCGCCAAAGAATGAACAAAGACGGGTAAGAAACATATCAATGTCCCCTTTCGTTAAATCTCTCACAAAATGGAATATGGAAAGATTTTTATCGCTCAAAATATGTGGCAACAACCTCGGCAGTAGCGATTCTACCAACCCGACCCGTACCTCTTCGTTGGGAATTCCAATGGTATATGCTCTCAATATATCATCGAACGATTTAATTGTAAGGTAACCGCTATGGTAAAAAGTAGGAATTAAGTCGAGCGTATCGGTTATAGGGGCGTTAAACCTCTCCGATTTCAACTCTGTTCCTTCTAACTCATCCACATTTACTTTTTGATTTTGAAGTAAATCTAACAAAAAAGTAGGGGTAGCACTCTCAAACCAATAGCTTTCGTACTCTTGAGAGTACAACACTTTTATTAAGCTAAAAGGGTTATAAATATCTGGGCAGGTATGCGAAAAATGATACCCATCGTAAAGTCTTTTTAGGTGGGCACACGCTTGTTCGTAGTTTTCATTATTTTGGTGCGCCAGTAAAGCAATATCCTCTTGAAAATTGGAGAGCATCTCCTCCTCTGTTATTCCGCAAATAGCAGAAAGCTGGGGCAACATGCTAACATTAAGTAGGTGATTCAACTCGTTGAAAATACTCAGCTGGCTAAATTTGGTGATACCTGTTATGAAAAGGAAGCGCATATTATGACCTTCTGCTTTAAGGGGGCTAAACAAATTGCGCAACACCTGTTGAATAGCTTTTCGCTCTTTATCGTCGTGAAGTACCCCTAACAGCGGCGCATCGTATTCATCTATTAACACTACTACTTTGGCATCAGGATCTGACTGTTCCGCGGCACGCTTTATAATCTCAGCAAAACGTTTCCCAAAACTTTTCGCACTTTCTCGTTTTCCGTATTGCTCTTCCCACTGTAAAAGCATATCATGTACCTCATCTTTAAATTCATCCACATTCGCAGATTTCGATTGACTAAAATCAACATGCAACACAGGATGCTGTTTCCATTCTTTCTCCAGTTGCTTCATGGCTAACCCTTTAAAGAGTTCTCTTTTCCCTTCAAAATAGGCTTTTAAGGTAGAGACTAACAAGCTTTTTCCAAAGCGACGCGGGCGACTTAGAAAGGCGGCACGAGCAGGATTAATTAATTGGTATATTAAATCTGTCTTATCTACGTAAACAAAACCTGAAGTTATTAAATCTTCAAAATTCTGAACCCCGATGGGATATTTGTGTATTGGTGTGGCCATAGTTTTATTTTTTTGAGAATGCAAATATATGATTTTTTTGAATTTAAAAATGGACGTTAACACTGGTCATGCCTAAAAAAAAGCCGCCCAAAAGGGCAGCTTTTTTTAGTATTTTCTTATGATGTCGAAAAAATTATGCGTTCAATTTCTCGAACTCTTGCATGCAAGCCACTAATGCTTCAACACTCTCTTTAGGGCAAGCATTGTAAGTAGAAGCGCGGAAACCGCCCACTGAACGGTGCCCTTTTATCCCTACCATGCCACGCTCTTTCGCAAATGCCATGAAGTCTGCCTCTTTATCTTTATACTGATCGGTCATGATAAAACAAATATTCATTAACGAACGATCTTCTACAGCCGCTGTTCCTTGGAACATCGGGTTACGGTCAATCTCGTTATAAAGGATAGCCGCTTTCTCTTCGTTCATTTTTTGCATCACCTCTAAACCACCTAAGTTTTTCAACCATTTTAAGGTTTCAGTCATTACAAAAATAGGGAAAACTGGAGGGGTATTGAACATAGAATCGTTATCAATATGAGTTCTATAATCTAACATGGTTGGCATATAACGCGACATTTTTCCTAATAAATCTTCACGTACAATTACAAAGGTAACACCAGCAGGGCCTACATTCTTTTGAGCACCACCGTATATTAAACCATATTTAGTAACATCAACCGGACGGCTCATTACATCCGACGACATATCGGCTACTAATGTTACAGGGCAATCCATATCGTGCTTAATTTCTGTACCATAAATAGTATTATTAGTGGTAATGAGGAAGTAGTCTACATCAGCAGGAATATCGTATCCTTTAGGAACATACGAATAAGTTTTATCTGCCGAAGAACCCACACATACCACTTCGCCTAACCCTTTAGCCTCTTTTTGTGCTTTCTTTGCCCAAACGCCAGTTTCTAAATAAGCAGCTTTAGTCTCTAATAAATTCCATGGAACCATGCAAAATTGAGTACTTGCTCCACCTCCTAAAAATATAACTTTATAGTTAGCCGGAATATTTAAAAGTTCTCTCCAAAGCGCCTCACATTCAGCCATAACCGCTTCCCACTCTTACCGACATGCCAGTGTTTGCAAAATTATTGAGTGCATTTTTTGCAGCTTCTACAGCTACTTTAGGTAAAATACATGGACCTGCATTAAAATTGTGTACAGTTTTCATTTTATTATTAATTTAAATTTCTTAATATTAGATGATTATAAACGTTTTTATAAATATTTTTAATCGTGCAAAAGTACAACATTTTTTTACATATCATTCATATATTTTTTTATTTATATTT
>CAYJOY010000022.1:12774-14751 GCA_964371885.1 uncultured Lentimicrobiaceae bacterium
AAAAAAAAGACTATGCACTCCTCCTACTTCCCTGTTGTTAAAATACTTATACCCTATATTTTTGGCGTTATTATAGCATATTTTACCCATTTTGAGCCATTTTCTGCCATTATTGCCATAGCAATAGCTGTTGTATTATCTCTTTTTTCGGCTATTTTTCACCATAAAAGCAACAATTTTTGTCAGAAAGCTACAACTATTTCGCTACAAATGGCCTTTATTTTTGCGGGTTATGCTACCACTTACCTCCTTTTTCACCGCACTTTATCCGAAAAAGTAACCGCTATTCTCGAGCAACCCCATTATTTCGAAGCAGAACTTTTAGCCCCACTTATCGAAACAGAAAATAGTTACAAGGGGTTTCTGCAAATTAACAGTTGCTATATTGATGAAGATAGCGTAATTAATATTAATGAAGAGGTACTTTGCTATTTTCAAAAAGATAGCGCATTACTACAGCTAGTAGCTGGCAACATTTTATATTTGCACACGAGCTTGCAAAAGGTGAAGCCGCCGCAAAATCCCGAGCAATTCAACTATCAAAAATATCTGCAAAAGAAAGGGGTGTTGCTACAATGTTACATTACTAAAGACAACTTCTTTTTAAGCAATAAAAAGGGGAGTTTTTCTATTCGGCAAACGGCCATGTTAGTACAACAGCACCTAGCGCAACAGCTTCGCAATGCAGGACTTGGCGGGGCAGAGTTTGAAATTATGGCAGCCATTTTACTAGGCTATAGCAAAACGCTAGATCCGGAGTTAAAAGCAAGCTACGCCAACGCTGGTGTGAGCCACATTCTCTGTGTTTCGGGCATGCACGTGGGGGTAATATTCATGATACTAAACACTTTGCTGCGCCCTCTCTCTTTTTCTAGAAGGGGGCGTTGGTTACAGATTGGGCTTCTCTTTATTGCCCTCTGGAGCTACGCGCTCATAACGGGACTATCGCCGTCGGTAACGCGTGCCGCCACCATGTTCTCGTTTGTGCTTGTTGGGCAATGTATTAACCGACGGGCATCTACATTCCAAAGTTTGTTTGCATCGCTATTTATTTTACTTGTAATTAACCCATTATATCTATTCGAAGTAGGGCTTCAACTAAGTTACCTTGCCGTTTTTGGCATTATTATCTTTCAAAAAATATTCAACAACTACTACCAACCCAAACAGTGGCTTGCAAAATACCTGTACGGACTTCTCACCGTATCTATTTCGGCGCAATTGGCCACATTTCCACTCACTATCTTTTATTTCGGGCAATTTCCCAACTACTTCATTCTCGCTAACCTCTCGGTTATTACCCTCTCATTCACTATTATTGTTTCTGGAATTTCGGTACTTTTCACCTCATTTTCTACCATTATATCACAATTTTTGGCTAAAATTCTCCATTATCAAATCAAATTAATGAATAGTATCATTGCTCACATAGAACAAATCCCTTATTCGGTAACCGAAAACATTCAAATCAATCTCATTCAAGTGGCAATACTCTACATATTTATTGGGCTTATTATTCAGTACAAAAAAGGATGGAAAACGGTAATTATTTACATCTTACCTATTACTATAGCTGGTTTTACATTAAATATTTGTTTAGTACAATATCAAAATAAAAACGCTAAAGAGTGGTGCATTTTTTCTATTAACAAAGAGATGACTATGGCATTTTGCAACAATGGTAAAATTACGCTCTACTCAGATTCTATCGATAATACTAACAACAGAAATTATCAGTATAACATTAAAAACTACGTAGATAAAAGGGGGGAAATTGCAAACATGAGGCGATGGGGCGAAGAACGTTACTTTGAATTTAACGGCAATACATTTTTCATTTTGAAAGAGAGAGAGCACTATAACGCTGGAGGAACGCACCTTAAAGTCGATTATTTAATTATTAATCAATTCTTTCCACAAGAGCCCGAAGAGGTAATGCCACTATTTAACTGCAATGGAGTAATTCTCTGTGGGAAT
>CAYJOY010000023.1:0-14090 GCA_964371885.1 uncultured Lentimicrobiaceae bacterium
AATGGTAATTAAAGTATTAGGAACAGGTTGCACTAATTGCAAAACCCTTTTTGAAAATGTAAACAAAGCGTTAGAAGAGTTAAACATGACGGCTGAGGTTGTTAAGGAAGAAGATTTAATGGTAATTATGAATTACAACGTAATGGCAATGCCCGGCTTAGTAATTGATGAGAAAGTAGTTTCTGCTGGAAAGAAACTTTCAGTAGCAGATGTAAAAGCAATATTAACCAAATAATAATAATACCCTTATGAAAAGATTTTTTGTATTTGCCGTAATGGCTTTAGTCGTAGCTGCATGTTCAAATGCGCCAAAAAGTGAAACCACTACAGAAGCGGAAACCTCCCCTGCAACTCAAGAAGTAGTAGCAATGGAAAATGGGGTAGAAGTGCTCTATTTCCATGGTAAAAAACGTTGCGTAACATGCAATACTATTGAAGAAATAGCACTAGATGAAGTGGCAATTGGATTTGCGGAAGCGTTGCAAAATGAAAAAGTAACAATTAAGGTTGTAGATATTTCACTCCCTGAAAATGAAGAGATTGTTAATAAATACGAGATAGCCTTCTCAAGCCTACTGCTAGTAAAACATGCTAATGGGGAAGAGGAAGTAGTAGACCTAACCGATGCTGGCTTTGCCAAAGCAAGATCGAACCCAGATGAGTTTAGGGCTGATGTACACGAAGCACTCGCTAACTTGTTAGCAAAACTATAGTCTCACCCCTAAAATTCTAAATAATTATGATGGATTCTATTCAGGAGCTACTCAATAATAGTAGCGTCCCAGCTATCACTGCGTTTTTATTAGGCATTCTTACTGCTATAAGTCCTTGTCCTTTAGCTACTAATATTACTGCAATAGGTTATATTAGCAAAGATATAGAACAACAAAGAAGAATATTTTTTAGTGGACTAATCTACACACTTGGAAGAGTTTTAACCTACATGGTTTTGGCATTTATCCTTATTCCGATTATTCAAAAAGGGGCTTCGATGTTCGCCATTCAAAAAGCAATTTCTACATACGGAGAAATGATTTTGGGACCCGTATTGATATTAGTAGGTGTATTTATGTTAGTAGTAAAATACCTAAAATTAGGAAAGTTTGGCTTTAGTGGGCAAAACAACGAAACTTTCAAGAAGAAAGGGTATTGGGGTGCTTTACTATTAGGTATTTTGTTTGCATTGGCTTTCTGTCCTACCAGTGGAGTATTCTATTTCGGTATTCTTATACCCCTCTCAGCGGCTGAAACTGGCG
This sequence comes from uncultured Lentimicrobiaceae bacterium, assembly GCA_964371885.1. Classification (GTDB taxonomy): domain Bacteria; phylum Bacteroidota; class Bacteroidia; order Bacteroidales; family WCHB1-69; genus CAYJOY01. The sequence continues at coordinate 1,257 of CAYJOY010000023.1, forward strand.
GCTACCTTTTGCCTCTAATTTTTGCTATTGCAACAGGTTTGCCTGTAATTATAGTATCGTGGATACTTGCATTCAGCGTTTCAGGATTAGGTAAATTCTATAACAGCATGCAAACATTCCAAAAATGGATGAACATTATTATTGCCCTCCTGTTTATAGGAGTAGGTATTTATTATCTCATTATCGTATATTTCTAAAATAGAACCATGAAACTAAACCATGCGTTTCGAAAATTTGTAAGCGCATGGTTTTTAAAACGATAACCTAATTGATGTAGGTTAATTGGGTAAATTATATAAAAAAATAACATAAAAAACAAACAACATGATACAAGAATTTGCAGATTTATTAGTATATGGCCTCTTTGGAATGGACCCAGCAACTCACTGGGGTGCCGCCGTAAATTTCTTCTTTTACGATACCATTAAAATATTAATATTATTATTCCTCATTAGTAGTCTTATGGGGGTTATTAATGCCTATTTCCCTATCGATAGACTTAGAATATTTTTAACCACCAAAAAACTGTACGGATTCCAATATTTCTTTGCCAGTTTATTTGGTGCCATTACCCCATTCTGTAGCTGCTCTTCTATTCCATTATTCATTGGATTAGTGAAAGGAGGTATCCCGCTGGGGGTAACATTCTCCTTCTTGATCACCTCTCCATTAGTAAACGAAGTAGCGGTGGCCATGTTTATAGCCGCCTTCGGGATGAAGGCTACCCTTATCTATGTTATATCGGGATTGCTACTTGGGATGATTGGAGGATTTATATTACAACAATTTAAACTTGAACGTTATCTCACCGATTGGGTAAAACAGATACAAGCGCAATCGCAACAAGTAACCGAGAAATGGGAAGCGGAGCACGTGCCATTTGTAAAACGTCTTCCTGCCATTATTAAAGATTCGTGGGGTATCGTAAAAGGGGTACTCATTTATGTAATAATAGGTATTGCAATAGGAGCAGGTATTCACGGTTTTGTGCCAGAAGGTTTCTTTGAAGCTTATTTACAAAAAGATAATTTCTTTGCTGTGCCCATAGCGGTTCTTATAGCAGTTCCTATGTATGCCAACGCAGCGGGTATTGTACCAGTTATACAAGTATTTGTAGCCAAAGGTATTCCGTTGGGAACCGCCATAGCATTCATGATGTCGGTAATTGGGTTATCGCTACCAGAAGCTACCATGTTAAAGAAAGTAATGACCTGGAAACTCATCGGAATATTCTTCGGAACCGTGGCCCTATTCATTATAATTAGTGGATATTTATTCAACTTCTTATTGTAGTAGTTGATACATATATAAATAGTTAGTTTTCTTTTCAGGATGGGCGTAGTAAGTTTTGCTACGCCTTTCTTTTTACCTAATATTCCCGAAGTGAAAAGGCAAAAATTTACGAACAAAAAAGAATAATGAATGGGCAAGTATTTGATCATAGGCAGTTGTTTTTTAGAAGCTCCTTTTACAGTAGACATCCGTTAAAAATATTCGCATGCAAAATTGATTTTAAATAGTAAAATAAAATTGACCATCTAGGGTCAAAGCCTACCCCTAAACAGTTGCAGAAACAACATTTTTTAATATGTAATAGACAATAAGTAATATAAATTGATGTTAACATAAAGCTAGTGATAAAACAGATCAGAAGGAAAATTATCTAAATTAGAGGCTCTGCAGCAGCACCTCACTCATGCAATTAATACAATGTAAAGATGCTGATATTCTCCCTTTGTTATCTGAATTATTAATGGATATGTAAAGTTAATTTTCAAATTCCTAATAAATATACCTATTTTCAATCGTTTATTATCATGGTTTTTCACCTTTTTACCCAAACCTTTCTCAATACGATAAAGCAAAACAACTGGCTTAAGTGGCTGTTCATGATGTTTCTACTAGGCTTTGTAGCTGTTTTGTGTAGTGGGGCCGCCATTTTTTTTGCTAACCGCGCAGTTGACAAAAAGTCGGAAACATACATATATAATGTGAATACATTGCCAACCTGCCATGCCGCTCTGTTATTGGGAACAAGTAAATATGTAAGATCGGGGCACATCAATCACTACTACGCGTATCGGATAGATGCGGCAGTAGCCCTATTTAAGAGTGGTAAGGTGTCGCATATTGTGATTAGTGGCGACAATTCGCGTAGCGACTACAATGAACCGCAAGAAATGAAAGACGATTTAATGGCGCGCGGTGTCCCAGCCGAAAAGATTACCCTCGATTATGCAGGCTTTAACACATACGATTCGGTATTAAGGATGGAAAAGATTTTTGAACAGCAACAATTTATTGTGGTTTCGCAACGCTTTCACTGCGAACGTGCTATCTATATTGCTCATTGGGTGGGCTTAGAGGCGTACGGTTTCCCCGCTCAAGACGTAACACACTACTACGGTTTTAAAACTATGCTACGAGAAAAACTCGCCCGAGTGAAAATGTTTCTAGACCTACTCTCTGGCAGAGACCCCCACTTCCTAGGAGAAACAATTGAGTTGAAGTAGAGGACGATAAACTGTTTTTGGAGATCACATCATAATATGCTATACATAATTTTTATATGCAATTTTATTTGAAAACTCAACCCCAAATTCCCTTTTTTCAAAAAAATAAAAAAAAATATAAAAAATGTTGTATTAATAAAAAATATTCTCTATATTCGCGGACGCTAAAAGTGGAAGAAGCTACTTTCTTTAATAAGTGGTGATTTCTTCTTTTTTTATGTTGGTAATCAGTGTGTTATAACGTATTTGCTTTTAGAATAAAAAAATGAGAAACTGATATTTTTGCGTAAATAAGTGCAAAAATATCCGAAATCGAATAGAATAAATAAAAAAACAGTAGAAATATGAAAATAGTAAAGTATTTGAAAGAGACCTATGACGAGTTAGTTCACAAAGTGAGTTGGCCAACGTACAAAGAGCTTCAAAACAGTGTTGTAGTGGTATCTATTGCTTCCCTAATCATTGCACTTATTGTGTTTTTGATGGATGCTTTCTTCAACTTCGGAATGAATTCTTTATTCCCTGCGTCTATTTAATTTTCAACTGTCTCCGTTGGGATACATTCCATCAACATTATGAGTATGATAGAGAACGAGAAAAAATGGTATGTGATCAGAGTGGTTGCCGGTACCGAAAAGAAGACAAAGCAAAATATCGAAAGTGAGATTGCGGTGTCTACTGTAAAGGAATGGGTAACCAGAGTATTAACACCCACAGAAAAGATTTACCAAATTAAAAATGGTAAGAAAGTGAGCAAGGAAAGATGCTTCTTCCCTGGCTACATTTTCATAGAGGCAGCAATGGTAGGTGATGTGATGCACACATTGCTCAACATTCCTGGAGTGCTCGGCTTTGTGGGCTGTAAACGTAAATCTGATCCGCCAATTCCTTTGAGACCTGTCGAAGTTACCCGCATGTTAGGGAAAGTGGATGAGCTTTTAGTTCAAGACGAAACTTTTGCTCCCCCCTACATTGTTGGTGAAGAAATCAAAGTTATTGATGGACCTTTCAACACTTTTAACGGTATTATCGAGGAGATTAATGCCGAGAAAAAGAAACTGAAAGTTATGGTGAAAATTTTCGGTCGTAAAACGCCTCTAGAACTTAGTTTTATGCAGGTTGAAAAAATGTAAAACAACACCAATTAGTTACAAACAAACAAATTTAAAAACACTATGGCAAAAGAAGTAGCTGGATTGATTAAACTTCAAATCAAAGGAGGAGCTGCTAATCCATCACCACCAGTAGGTCCAGCATTAGGTTCTAAGGGTGTGAACATCATGGAGTTTTGTAAGCAGTTCAACGCTCGTACACAAGAGCAAGCTGGAAAAGTTATTCCAGTTATCATTACTGTTTACAAAGATAAGTCGTTCGACTTTATCACCAAAACCCCTCCAGTTGCGGTACAATTAATGGAAGCAACAAAAATTCAAAAAGGGTCGAAAGAACCTAACCGTGACAAAGTAGCCACAGTTTCTTGGGATCAAGTTAGAACTATTGCCGAAGGCAAAATGAGCGACTTGAACTGCTTTACCGTTAACTCAGCAATGAGCATGGTAGCAGGTACAGCAAGAAGTATGGGTATCGTAGTTAAAGGCGGTGATAGCCCTTTTGAAAATTAGTATTAATAAAATAGTAATAACAAAACAACATGGCAAAAATATCAAAAAAACGCAAAGAAGCTTTTGCAAAGTTTGATAAAACCAAAGTATACCCTTTGACAGAAGCCGTACAAGTTGTAAAGGATGTAACATTCACTAAGTTTGATGCCTCTTTTGACATCGACGTTCGTTTAGGCGTTGACCCAAGAAAAGCAAATCAAATGGTTCGTGGAGTTGTAACTTTACCACATGGAACAGGAAAAACTGTTAGAGTGTTAGTACTTTGTACACCAGACAAAGAAGACGAAGCAAAAGCGGCAGGCGCTGACTATGTAGGATTAGACGAATACGTTGATAAAATCAAAAAAGGTTGGACCGACATAGACGTTATCATTACAATGCCAAGCGTAATGCCAAAAATTGGTGCCTTAGGAAGAATCTTAGGTCCTCGTGGACTTATGCCTAACCCTAAAGCAGGTACTGTTACCATGGATATTGGTAAAGCGGTTGCTGATGTGAAAGCTGGTAAAATTGACTTCAAAGTGGACAAATATGGTATTATCCACGCTGGAGTTGGAAAAGTGAACTTTGCTCCTGAAAAGCTAATAGAGAATGTAAGAGAAATGATGGGTACCATTATGAAACTTAAACCTACGGCAGCTAAAGGAACTTATGTGAAATCTGTTTACCTCTCAAGCACCATGAGCCCTGGAGTTCAAGTTGATGTAAAATCATTAACAGTATAAACATTAAGCTAAATTTAGAATATGAAACAAGATCAAAAAAGTCTTATTATCGATGCGTTAGCGCAAGATTTAGCTGATTATCCTAATCTATATGTAACCGATATCTCAGGTTTTACCGTAGAAAATGTAACCCAATTAAGAAGATTGTGCTACCGTAGAAATATTAAATTAAAAGTGGTAAAAAATACCCTTTTAAAAAGAGCTATGGAACAATCATCGGTGGATTACTCAGAAATATATCCAGCATTAAAAGGTTCTTCATCTATAATGTTCGCAGAAGCAGGTAACGCACCCGCTCGTTTAATAAAAGAGTTTCGCACAAAAAATAAGAAACCCCTTATTAAAGATGCTTTCATTGAAGAAGCAACCTATTTTGGAGATGATCAGCTCGAGTTCCTCTGCAACGTGAAATCAAGAGAAGAACTCATTGGAGATATTGTGGGATTACTTCAATCGCCAGCTAAAAACGTTGTATCTGCTCTTAAATCGGGCGGCGGCAAAATCGCTGGTATCGTAAAAACCCTCTCCGAAAGATAAAAAAAAAAATCAAAAAACAAATTAAATTAGTAAAAAACATTTCAAAAATTAATAGTTATGGCAGACTTAAAAGCATTTGCGGAACAATTAGTAAATTTAACAGTTAAAGAAGTTAACGAGTTAGCAGCAATCTTAAAAGATGAGTATGGTATCGAACCAGCAGCAGCAGCAGTAGCAGTAGCAGCAGGTCCAGCAGCAGCAGCAGCTGAAGCTGAAGAACAAACAGCTTTCGACGTTATCCTTAAATCAGCAGGCGCTGGAAAATTAGCAGTTGTTAAATTGGTTAAAGAATTAACAAGTTTAGGACTTAAAGAAGCTAAAGAATTAGTAGACGCAGCTCCTAAAGCATTAAAAGAAGGTGTTACTAAAGATGAAGCTGAAGGTTTGAAAAAAGCATTAGAAGAAGCTGGTGCTGAAGTAGAAATTAAGTAAGACATCTTACATCCAAAAACTTTAAGTACATGCTCCCGCTCCTGCGGGGGCATTGTACTCATTGTTTTATAATAGATTACCCTTTCCATAGATTGGGAAATCTTAAAACATCGTTCTTTTTACATTAACCTTAAAATTATTTAAACTTGGCAACAAACAATAAAAGATTTAGTTTTGCCTCCACAACACCAGTGGAGTATCCAGACTTTTTGGATATACAGTTAAAAGCTTTTCACGAATTTTTTAAAATAGATACAGATGCCGAAAAAAGATCTGGCGAAGGGCTGTATCGCGTGTTTCAGGAAAATTTCCCTATCACCGATGCAAGAAATAATTTCACCCTTTCTTTCCTCGGCTACTCTATCGACGGTCCACGCTACTCTATCCACGAGTGTTTAGAAAGAGGACTATCGTATAGTGTCCCCCTGAAAGTTCGTTTAAAATTGGAATGCAATGACCCAGATCATGAAGACTTCCAAACCGTAGTACAAGATGTGTACCTCGGGCTTATCCCGTTCATGTCGCCAAGTGGTACCTTTGTTATCAATGGAGCTGAGCGCGTAGTAGTATCTCAATTACATAGATCTCCAGGCGTGTTCTTCGGCTCTTCATTCCATAACAATGGCTCTCAACTATATTCTGCGAGAATCATCCCGTTTAAAGGATCGTGGATGGAGTTCACCACGGATATAAACAATGTGATGTATGCCTACATCGACAGAAAAAAGAAATTACCAGTAACAACATTGCTTCGTGCCATCGGATACGAAACCGATAAAGACATCCTAGATATATTTGATATCGCTGAAGAAGTGAAAGTTACGCGTGCTAATCTCAAAAAAAGCATAGGTAGAAAGTTAGCAGCAAGAGTAGTAAAAGTACGTAACGAAGATTTCGTTGATAGCGAAACGGGAGAAGTATTCAATATTGCACGTACAGCACCCATTATAGAACGTGAAACTATTCTTGAGGATAAACACATTACCTTGATCATGGATGCCAATATCACAACGATATTATTCCACCGTCAAGGTGAAAATGAAATAGATTATTCTATCATTTTCAATACCCTACAAAAAGACCCCGCAAATTCAGAGAAACAAGCAATAGAGTATATCTATTTCCAGTTGAGAAATACAGCAGCCCCAGACGACGAGGCAGCTCGCTCTGCTTTAGAGAGATTGTTCTTCTCTGATAAAAGATACGACCTAGGGGAAGTGGGAAGATATCGTATCAACAAAAAATTAGAATTGAATATCCCAATTGAAACAGGTATCCTTACTAAAGAAGATATCATTTCGATTATAAAATACTTAATCAAACTGATTAATTCCAAAATAGAAGTGGACGATATTGACCACTTGAGCAACAGAAGGATAAGAACAGTAGGGGAGCAACTTTACAACCAATTTGGTGTAGGTTTAGCGCGTATGTCGAGAACCATTCGTGAAAAAATGAATGTGCGCGACAATGAAGTGTTTACCCCTGGCGACCTTATCAATGCTAAAACATTATCGGCAGTTATTAATACATTCTTCGGAACCAATCAGCTGTCGCAATTTATGGACCAAACCAACCCGCTGTCGGAGATTACACATAAAAGAAGAATCTCGGCGTTAGGACCAGGTGGACTTTCTCGTGAACGTGCTGGCTTTGAGGTGCGCGACGTTCACTATACACACTATGGACGTTTGTGTACTATTGAAACCCCAGAGGGACCAAACATCGGTCTGATCTCCTCACTTTGCGTTTTCGCAAAAATTAATAGATTAGGATTTATTGAAACGCCTTATAGAAATGTAATTGATGGGGTGGTGAAGTTCGATGAAGAGCCTATCTATCCTACTGCTGAAGAAGAAGAAAATAAAGTAATTGCACAAGCGAAATCTGATATGGATGAAAATCGCGTGCTATTAGGAAAAGTAAAAGCTAGAAAGTTAGCCGATTATCCTATTTGCGATAAGGAAGAGATCGATTTAATGGACATAGCACCTAACCAAATTGCATCAATTGCTGCATCGTTAATTCCGTTCCTCGAAAACGACGATGCTAACCGTGCACTTATGGGATCGAATATGATGCGCCAAGCAGTGCCGTTACTTTGCCCAGAAGCTCCTATTGTAGGTACGGGCGTTGAAAAAAGAGTAGCCATCGATTCGCGTGCACTACTCGTTGCAGAAGGAACTGGTGTGGTTGAGTACGTTGATGCTGAAAAAATCATCATCAAGTATGAATACACCGATGCAGAGAAAATGGTGAATTTCGAGTCTAACGAAAAAACATATTATCTAACCAAATTTAGAAGAACCAACCAAAATTCTTGTATCAACATTACCCCAATGGTTACCAAAGGGCAAAAAGTAGAAAAAGGAGATGTACTTACCGAAGGGTATGCTACTAAAAATGGTGAACTAGCGTTAGGTAGAAATATGATGGTGGCCTTCATGCCTTGGAAAGGGTATAACTTCGAGGATGCTATCGTGATTTCGGAAAGAGCAGTGAAAGAAGACTTGTTCACCTCTATACATATTGAAGAGTTTACTTTAGAAGTACGTGATACTAAACGTGGTGTGGAAGAATTAACCAACGACATCCCTAATGTTTCGGGCGATGCAACTAAAGATCTAACAGAAGAAGGTTTAATTAGAATAGGTGCAGAAGTAAACGAAGGCGACATCCTTATTGGAAAAATTACACCAAAAGGAGAATCGTATCCAACTCCTGAAGAAAAACTATTACGCGCTATCTTCGGCGATAAAGCAGGCGATGTGAAAGATGCTTCGTTAAAAGCACCTCCTTCTATGAAAGGGGTGGTAATTGGTGCAAGATCACTAACTCGTATCATTAGAGATAGAAGAAGTAAGAGCAACGATAAAAACATTCTTGCAGAAATAGAAGCGGTTTATAACAAGAAATTAGGAGAGTTAAAAGACCAAATTATTACAAAATTATACCGATTACTAGAAGGAAAAATCGCTCATAATATCGAAGATATCGATAAAAATGTAGTAATTGCTAAAGGTGCTAAATTCTCGCAAAAATTGTTAGCCACCGTAAATTTTGCTACTGTTAAAATAGCAAAATGGACAAGCGATGCAAAAATTAACAGCTTAGTAGGGCAAATTGTAAGAAATTACCTGAAAAAAGAGCGCGAAATTTATGCACAATATACTCACGAGAAATTTGACGCTACCATCGGTACTGAACTACCAAATGGTATTGTACAAATGGCGAAAGTATACGTAGCATCGAAACGTAAATTGAAAGTAGGAGACAAAATGGCAGGGCGCCACGGTAACAAAGGTATTGTTGCTAAGGTGGTAAGAGAAGAAGATATGCCATTCTTGGAAGATGGTCGTCCAGTAGATATCGTGTTAAACCCACTAGGGGTACCTTCACGTATGAACTTAGGACAGATATACGAAACTGTATTAGGATGGGCTGGAAAAGAGCTAGGCCAAACTTACGCAACTCCTATCTTCGATGGTGCTACCATAGAACAAATAAATGGTCTTATGAATGAAGCGAACTTACCACAAAACGGTAGCGTTCAACTTTATGACGGAGAAACTGGCCAGAAATTCCACCAAAAAGTAACAGTGGGATACATCTATATGATTAAGCTTCACCACATGGTCGACGATAAAATGCACGCACGTTCTATCGGACCATACTCGCTAATTACCCAACAACCTCTCGGCGGAAAATCACAATTTGGTGGTCAGCGTTTTGGAGAGATGGAGGTTTGGGCTATCGAAGCATTCGGTGCAGCCAACATCTTACAAGAGATCTTAACTATTAAGTCTGACGACGTAGTAGGTAGATCTAAAGCGTATGAGGCTATAGTAAAAGGAGATAATATGCCTGTTCCAAGCCTACCAGAATCGTTCAACGTGTTGGTAAACGAACTTCGTGGACTTTCATTAGATGTTAAATTTGATTAGTAAAAAGAGTTATGGCACTTAGAAAAGATAATAATACAAGAAAAGAGTTTTCAAAAATAACCATAAGTTTGGCTTCGCAAGAAACCATTCTCGAACAATCGTATGGTGAAGTACTTAAGCCCGAAACTATTAACTATCGTACTTATAAGCCGGAAAGAGACGGTTTATTCTGCGAAAAGATCTTCGGACCTGTTAAAGATTGGGAATGCCATTGCGGAAAATATAAAAGAATCCGTTATAAAGGAATCGTTTGCGACCGTTGCGGCGTAGAAGTAACAGAAAGAAAGGTGCGTAGAGAAAGAATGGGACACATCCAGTTGGTAGTGCCTGTAGCGCATATATGGTTCTTTAAATCGTTACCTAATAAAATAGCAGCACTTTTAGGAATTACCTCTAAAATGACAGATGCTATTATTTATTACGAAAAATATATCGTAATTCAACCTGGTGCAGCAGAGTCGGATACCGTTAAAAGATTATCGCTCCTTACCGAAGAAGAATATTTTGAAGTATTGGAAACATTACCTCCAGATAATAAATTATTAGAAGATAACGATCCTAATAAATTTATCGCGAAAATGGGGGCAGAAGCATTACAAGACCTTCTCCTCGCTATTGATCTTGATGGAGAATCGTTTATGCTTCGCGATAGAGCTAATAAAGAAACATCGCAACAAAAGAAACAAGATACACTCAAACGCCTTCACGTATTCGAAGCGTTTAGAGATAGCCGTAAAAGAGCAGAAAATCGTCCAGAATGGATGGTAGTGAAAGTGGTACCTGTTATTCCACCTGAACTTCGTCCATTGGTGCCTCTCGATGGTGGACGTTTTGCTACCTCCGACTTAAACGACTTATACAGAAGAGTTATCATTAGAAATAATCGTTTAAAACGATTAATAGAGATAAAAGCCCCTGAGGTAATTATGCGTAACGAAAAACGTATGTTACAAGAAGCGGTTGACTCATTATTCGATAACACTAAAAAATCGAATGCAGTAAAAACAGAATCTAATAGAGCACTAAAATCGCTATCAGATAGCTTAAAAGGAAAACAAGGACGTTTCCGTCAAAACCTTTTAGGTAAGCGTGTCGATTATTCTGGCCGTTCTGTAATTGTGGTAGGTCCAGAACTTCGTTTAAATGAATGTGGATTACCTAAAGATATGGCTGCTGAGCTATTCAAACCTTTCATTATAAGAAAACTGTTAGAGAGAGGAATGGTGAAAACAGTGAAGTCGGCAAAAAAAATAGTAGATCGTAAAGATCCAGTAGTATGGGAAATATTAGAAAATATTTTAAAAGGACACCCTGTCCTCTTAAACCGTGCCCCTACGCTTCACCGTTTAGGTATTCAAGCGTTCCAGCCAAAATTAGTAGAAGGTAAAGCTATCCGTTTACACCCTCTAACTTGTACCGCTTTCAATGCCGACTTCGACGGTGACCAAATGGCGGTGCACGTGCCGCTCGGCAATGCTGCAATATTAGAAGCACAAATGTTAATGTTGGCTTCTCATAATATCTTAAACCCAGCTAACGGTGCCCCTGTTACAGTTCCTTCGCAAGATACTGTATTAGGTCTCTACTACATCACTAAAGAATTGCGTTCCACTCCAGAAGAACCTGTACTCGGCGAAGGAAAATCTTTCTATTCACCAGAAGAGGTAATAATTGCGTATAACGAGAAAAAAGTACACCTTAACGCTATAATTAAATGTAGAGTTAACCTCAATGGAGACGGTGTAATGGTGTTAACAGAAACTACGGTTGGGCGCGTACTATTTAACCAGGTAGTTCCTGAAGAGTATGGCTACGTAAACGAACTGTTAACTAAAAAATCGTTAAGAGATATTATCGGTGCTGTATTATCAAAATCGGGAAATGCCAAAACGGCTAAATTCTTAGATGATATATTAGGACTAGGTTTCCGTACCGCATTTGAAGGTGGTCTTTCTTTCAACTTAGGAGATGTAATCATTCCAAAAGAGAAAGAAGAGTTTATTGCTGAAGCAAACGATCAAATTGACGATATTACTTTCCAATATAATAATGCATTAATCACAAATACAGAGCGTTATAATCAGGTGGTAGATGTGTGGTCGCATACTAACGCCCGCTTAAGCCGCGTGTTGTTAGAACAAATCGCGAACGACCGCCAAGGTTTTAACCCTGTTCACATGATGCGTCACTCGGGTGCGAGGGGTTCTGCAGAACAGATTCGTCAGCTTTCAGGTATGAGGGGTCTTATGGCAAAACCAACCAAAGCAAGTGCAGGTGGTGGAGAAATTATTGAAAACCCTATCTTATCGAACTTTAAAGAAGGTCTATCGGTATTAGAGTACTTTATCTCTACCCACGGTGCTCGTAAAGGTTTGGCGGATACCGCGTTAAAAACAGCAGATGCTGGATATTTAACAAGACGTTTGGTAGATGTTTCGCACGATGTTATTGTAACAGAAGAAGATTGCGGTACATTACGTGGTATGACTATTAGCGCATTAAAGAAAAATGAAGAGATAGTGGAAACGTTAGAAGCTCGTCTTTTAGGACGCGTAACGTTGCACGATGTATACGATCCTCAAACGGGTGAGTTAATCGCGCCTGCTGGTGTTGAATTAAACGAGGTTCTTTGTAGACAAATTGAAGAGTCGTCTATTGAAGAACTAGAAATACGCTCGGTACCAACGTGTGAAGCAAAGCATGGTGTTTGTCAAAAATGTTACGGTCGTAACTTGGCAAATGGAAAAATGGTTCAAATTGGTGAAGCTATCGGTGTTATTGCCGCGCAATCAATTGGTGAGCCAGGTACACAGCTTACACTTCGTACCTTCCACGTCGGTGGTGTTGCGGGTAACGTAGCCGCTGAAAGTAAAATTATCTCTAAACACGATGGTATTATCAGTATTGATGAGCTCCGTTGCTTAGAGAAAGAAGATGAAAACGGAAAACCATTCTATAAAGTAATTGGACGTTCAGCAGAATTAAAAATTATTGATAAAAAAACAGGAATTGCCCTTTCTTCGGCCAATATTCCTTACGCTTCGAGCCTCTATTTTAAACA
>CAYJOY010000024.1:0-14047 GCA_964371885.1 uncultured Lentimicrobiaceae bacterium
CGAAATATTCAGTTTCTGGAATAAGATTGGCAAAAGCGTAGTTAGTGTCGGTTACTGTTATCACTTCGCCCATTTCTCCTAACTTGAGTTGCCATTGGGAGGCGTTGCCTGGTTGCCAAGCTACAGATGCGCTGATGTGTGTAATATTGTACGCCGCCACTTCGGTTGGGATATCGCAAGGTGCTACCGTTGTGGTGAACATTACGGTTGCCCAATCGGAGATATTATCGCCACCGCAATGAGAACGAACAGATGCAATGTACTCTGTTTCTGGGGCAAGTTCGGTTAGGTGGTAGAATGTATCGGTTACTGTTATTACCTCGCCTGTTTCGCCCAATTGGAGTTGCCATTCAGAGGCGTTGCCCGCTAACCAAGAGATGGTAGCAGTGTTGTGGCTAATATCAGAAGCGAGCAGTTCTACAGGCAGTTCGCACGCCTCATCTGTTGTGAAGAGTGCTGTTGCCCAGCCTGATGTGTTTTCTCCGCCACAGTCAGAACGGACGTATATGGAGTAACCTGTATTAGGGATCAATTCGGCAAGGTGGTATACAGTATCGTTTACTGTTATGATCTCTCCCATTTCACCAATTTTCAGTTGCCATTCGGAGGCGTTGCCTGCAAGCCAAGATATGGTAGCTGTATTATGGGTAATGTTGTTCACTGTTACCACAGCTGGCACATCGCACGCTTCTAATGTTGTGAAGGTTACGGTGCCCCAATCGGAGATATTCTCGCCGCCGCAGTTAGAGCGAACGTATGCAGTATATTCAGTAGCTGGCGTTAATTCAACAAAGCTATAGGTAGTATCGAGCACAGTCACCACCTCAGCAGTTGCTCCCAATTTCACTTGCCATTCGGAGGCGTTGCCCGCAAGCCACGAAATAGCAGCACCATTATGAGCAATATTATGAGAGAATAATTCTGATGGGATATCGCAAGCTTCGAGTGTTGTGAACATAATGGTTTCCCAGTCCGACCCATTACCATTTCCGCAATTAGAACGGACATATATTGTATATTCGGTGTTAGGGGTTAAGGTTTCTAGTTGGTAAGTAGCCTCTATTACTGTTACTTCTGTTCCCATCTCTCCTACTTTCAGTTGCCATTCGGAGGCATTGCCAGCCTGCCACGAGAGGGTGGCACTATTGTGTGTAATGTTATCTACTAGTAGTTCTGTTGGAATATCGCAGGCTTCGAGAGTCGTAAAGGTAACGGTTGCCCATTGCGACTCATTTTCTTCGCCACAAGAAGAGCGGACATACGCGGTGTATTCAGTTGCTGGCGTTAGGTTGGCGAAGGTATAATCGGTATCTGTTACGATGGTCTCCTCTCCCGATTGTCCCATTTTCACTTTCCACTCAGAGGCGTTGCCGCCCTCCCAAGAGATAGAGGTAGCATTATGAAGGATTTGTGTAGTGTGCAATACTACAGGGAGATCACAAGACGCAACAGTAGTAAATGTTATAGTTTCCCAGGTAGAGATATTATCATCTCCACAGGTAGAACGAACATACATAGTATATTCGGTGCTTGGCATTAAATTTTCGAAACGGTAGCTGCTATCGGTAAGAGAGCGTACTGTACCTTCTTCTCCTAGTTTCATTTCCCACTCTGAGGCGTTGCCAGCTAACCACGAAACGGTAGCCGCATTGTGAGAGAGGCTTTCAACCTGAATTTCTGCTGGCGCATCGCACAGCGCTAATGTAGTAAATGTTACGGTTTGCCATGGTGAAAGGTTGTCTACACTACAGAACGAACGAACATACACTACATATTCTGTATTAGACAATAAGTTATTGAATGCGTGGCTAGCAGTTAGGGTTATGACATCGGCACCATCTTCCCCTAATCTAAGCTGCCATACAGTGGCGCTACCTCCTATCCATGAAACAGAAGCGGCATTTAGTTGTACATTCTCTGCTGTTAAATCGGTTGGAACATCGCATGGTTCATCTAATGTTTCAAAATCTAGCGAGGCCCACTCTGAAATATTTTCGCCACCGCAGTTAGAGCGTACATATATAATATATTCTGATGCTGGCATTAGCTCCGTTGCAAGGAAAACGGTATCTGTTACGGTTACCACTGCACCCATCTCTCCTATTTTTACTTGCCACTCGGTGGCATTGCCCGCATTCCACACTATGGTAGCTTCGTTGTGGGCAATATTTTGAATTGTTAATGATGTAGGAAGATCACAATTTTCTGATGTTGTGAAGTTTAACGACACCCACTCTGAATTATTATCATTAATACATACAGAACGAACAAAAACTGTATATTCTGTATTAGGTGCAAGATTGGTAAAATAGTATTGTGGTGCTGTTACTACCATTTCTTCACCATTTTCACCCATTTTCACTACCCATTCTGATGCAGTGCCTGGAGTCCACGAAAGGGTCCCCGAAACGTTAGTGATGTTTGCAACTAATAGGTTTGCGGGTAGTTCGCATGCATCTACCGTTGTAAATTCGATGGTTTCCCATGGCGATACGTTCTCATCGCTACAATGAGAGCGCACCCATATCGTGTAAGTGGCACCTGCTATTAAATTGTTGATGTGGTAGAACGTGTCGGTTACGGTAATCATTTCGTCGTTTTCATTGAGTTTTATTTGCCATTGGGAGGCGTTACCTGCTACCCACGATATATTTCCAGAATTATGGGTAATGTTATCAACAAGTATTTCAGAAGGGGCGTCACAAGCTTCTAAGGTGGTGAAGGCAATGGTTGTCCAACCCGAAATGTTAGCATCGCCGCAATTAGAACGCAACTGCATTGTATATTCTGTTTCTGGGAGTAACTCTGTAAACGTATAAGCGGTATCTTCAGTTGTGATAGTAGAGTCTAATCCGGAGATCTCCAACTCCCACATAGATGCATTACCTGCAACCCAAGTAACGGTTGCTGAATTGAAAGCAAGTTCATCTATTTCCACTTGAAGCGGGAGGTCGCAAGGGTCTACAGAAGTAGTAAAAGTGATGGTTGACCATTCAGAAATGTTTTCGCCACCGCAATTCGATCTTATATATATAGTATATGGTGTATGTGGAGTTAACGATGTATACGAATAGTTATTCGTTACAATATCTATTATTTCTCCCATTTCTCCCAATTTAATTTGCCAAGCCGTGGCATTGCCTACGCTCCAACTTACCGATGCTTCAGTATCGGTAACATTTGCAATGGTAATATTGGTTGGCACATCGCATGGCTCGTACGTAGTTGTAAAAGTTACCATTTCCCACGATGAGATATTATCGTTTCCACAATTTGAGCGGACATAAACGGTATATTCGGTTTCTTGTGCAAGATTAGCAATGTGGTAACTTGTGTCGGTTACAGTTACTTCTTCGCCATTTTCTCCTATTTTGAGTTGCCATTGTGAGGCGTTGCCTGGGCTCCAGGCAACAGTAGCTGCATTATGGGTAATATGAGTGGCTACTAGGTTTGACGGGATGTCGCACAATGGTAATGTTGAAAAGCTGATGGTAGCCCAAGTGGAAATATTATCGTTTGTACATGTGGAACGTACGTATGCCGTATATTCGCTATTAGGGCTTAAATCGGTGTATTGATAATGGGCCTCGATAAGAGTAAGGGTATCGCCGGTTTCGGCAATTGTAATTTGCCATTCCGTGGCATTGCCACCATTCCATGAGATAGCAGCCTGATTATGTGTCAGTTCCAATACAGTCAAATCCATTGGCACGTCGCATGCTTCCAAGGTGGTAAAAGTAATGGTGCTCCAATCGGAGATATTATCGTTATGACAATCGGAGCGTACATACATGGTAAACTCAGTATTAGCACTCATGTCTACGAAATGATGTGTGGTATCGCTCACTGTAATTACCGCACCTTCCTCTCCTAATTTCAGTTGCCACTGAGAAGCGTTACCCCCGTTCCACGAAACGGTAGCACTGTTGTGTGTAATGTTACTGGTTAATAAATCAGTTGGAAGATCGCACGCTTCTATTGTTGTGAAGGAGGCGCTTGTCCATTCCGATATATTTTCACCACCGCAATTCGAGCGAACATAAGCAGCATATTCTGTTTCCGAAGCTAGTGCTGTAAAGGTGTAGAAGGTATCGGTTACGGTTATATACGCTCCCATTTCTCCCAGTTTTACTTGCCACTCGGAGGCGTTACCTGCTAACCATGAGACAGTTCCTGAGTTATGGGTAATATGGTGAGCCACTACGTTAGCTGGCACATCGCACAATTCTAAAGTAGTAAAAGTGTCGGTTGCCCATTCTGAGATATTATCGCCACCACAATTCGACTTCACATAGAGAATATATACTGTGTTGGGAGTTAAATTATTGAGCGAATAACTGGGCTCAATTACGGTATCTACACTGCCATGCTCTCCTACTTTTAGTTGCCATTCGGAAGCGTTCCCTCCATTCCACGTAAACGCAGTGCTTATATGGGTTATTTCTTGATAGATAAACTCCGCTGGCAGATCGCAAGCTTCTAGGGTTAAAAACGTTAGTGTTGCCCACTCAGACATATTTCCCAGCTGACAATTAGAGCGGACAAATGCTAAATACTCGGTATTAGGGTCAAGGTTTGTAAATGTTACACGGGGGTTGTTAACGGTTATGATAGTGCCCGTTTCTCCCAGTTTTACTTGCCACTCGGCAGCATTACCCGCCTGCCACGCAATGGCTGCGAAGTTCTGGCTTACACTATCTTGTTCTAGCTGTGTTGGAATGTCGCAAAGTTCAGCAGTTCTAAAGGTTACGGTTTCCCATACCGAGATATTCTCACCGCCACACATAGAGCGCACGTATGCCGTGTAGTCTGTATCTGGCATCAAGTTCATGAAATAATAGTTCGTATCCATTACTGTCATCTCCTCACCATCTTCTCCTAATTTTACTTGCCATTCAGCTGCGTTGCCCCCTTTCCAGAATATTGAAGTGGCTACATGCGAGATGTCGCGTGCCGCAACTTCGGCAGGTACATCGCACGCCTCTAATGTTGTGAATGTTACAGTTTCCCACTCTGAGAGGTTGGTACCCCCACAGTTCGATCTTACATATACTGTATATTCGGTATCCGACATTAAATCTTCAAAATAGTAACTCGAATCCTCAAGTGCTATCTCTTCTCCATTTTCGTTTAATTTTACAATCCATTCTAAAAGATGAGTTCCATCTTTGCTCCATGAAACAGTAGCCTCGTTATGGGTTACCTCACTAGTAATTAAATTAGTAGGGAGCGCGCATGGGCCAGATAGAGCCAGTGCAAAATTATCGATATGCAGGTCGTTACTGGCATTATCGACGGTTGATTCACCATACAATCCTATTCTTATCACCCCTTGAAGTGGAGTTCCTAAATCGTCTTCTAATTCTATAATTACATGTTGAGGGGTTGCCAATTCGTTGTAATTATTGGTTGCATCCTCTTCATTGCTCCAAATGGTAGCATTGGCGGCTAACCAAGTATTTCCATAATCGGGAGAGATAACCACTGCAAACTTGTCATCCAGGCCATTCGTTTCTGGAGGGGTTATAGAATCGCGTTGTGTTAGTTGCACATCAAATTCTAATCGATAAGCAGTTGCATCATTTCCTAAATCGACAGCAGGGGCAATAAGCCACTCGTTGCGGGATGCGGTATAAATGCCCAATTTTGTATGTGCATCTGTAATACCTCCTCCTAAATTTTCACTACTCGCCTCCCAGGCACTTAGTACATTGGTAAAAATTACGGGTTCATTTTCTGGAAGTAGACCTCTTGTTCTGAGCCAACACGCTGGGGGAAATGATTCGAACGTTTCATTCAACGCTAAAACCGAATAGGGTGAACATGGGGTGTTTATATAGATAGACTGGGTAGGTCGCGACTCTATCTCTTCACAAGCAGTAGTTACATAAAGTTCGTAAGTACTTGCCGACAACAACTGAGAAAGTGTTATGGGTGAGGTAACCCCAGCCTCCATAATCCACCCCTCATTGCTTCCCAACAGTCGGTAATATACATTCCATTGCGTGTTAATAGCACTAGCATCTTCCCACGATACTTCTGCGGTTGTAGAAGTTATTGCCGTTACTTGTGGTGTTGCCGGACGGAAACAGACAGGGATAGTATCCAACTCAAAATCATCAATTACAAAAGATGTATAAGGATGTGTAGATGAGTACCTAAAAGCAATATGGTTACCTATTGTTTCGTATGTATCGAGCATAAGTTCATAATATTGCCATTCTGAATGCACTGTTAGGGTGATGGTATCTAGTGGAATAAACGTATTAGAATCGGCGTTATTGGTCATGGTTCCTACTTCTAAACACGACGCTGTTATGTCTGAAGTTCTAGCATATAAGTTTATCATTGTTGTTGAAAGATCGATAGTTTCATCAAATGCTTCCGTAGCTGCTATCATTACATTTTCTGCATTGGCCCCTGTATTAAAATAGAGTGCTCCGTTGCTTCCTTGGTGGGTAAAAGCACTAATGATGTATGGATTATCAAGATAAGTAGTTATTCTATTCCAACAGTGGGGAAAAGTACCTATGCCTGTACCATAGCCTTCAAAATCCTCGCTATAAGGGAGCGACAATACGGCCACGCAACCGGTCATAAACGAATAAACAGCGGCATCAGAAGTACTTTCACCGCAAATGGTGGTTATTTTCAGATTGTACTCAGTATTGGGTAATAGTTCAGCAAGTGTGCATGTGGGTTCTGCCTGCACCAATATTTCTGTCCATTCTGTTTCTGTGTGTGCTTTATACAACACTTGCCAAGCAGTATCGTTCGCACTACTTGGATTCCAGGTAATGATAGCCGAAGCATCTGTAATACTAGAAGCTACAATATGAGAAGGCATCACACAAGTAGGCTCAATATCTACTTTAAAATTATCGATATGTAAATCGTTATCGGCATTATAGAGTGTAGACTCAGCATAGAGCCCCACTCTTATCACTCCTTGCAATGGAGCACCCATCTCATCTATTAAATTTATATAAACACGATGCTGCATGGCTAAGTCGCGATAATCTCTATCACTATTGGCATAATTACTCCAAATAGTGGCATTGGCTGCACTCCAAGTAATGCCATTATCTAAAGATAGCACCACAGCAAATCTATCATCGCTCCCCTCTAAGCCTGGAGGAAAGCTGCTAGCAAAACTTGTAAGCTGCACGTTGAAGCTCGCCTGGTATACAACCTCTCCTGCTCCCAAATCGATTGGGGGCGATATTAACCACTCTGCTTTATCGTTAGCATACATATTAATAACTGCACGTGAACCAGCAATTTCGCCTCCAACCGCTATTTGCGACATTCTCCAATGACTAACAGAATCGTTGACGAAAACCACATCGCTTGTATCTGTTAACATCCCTTGCGACTCTTTCCAACCTATGGGCGGAAAATGATCGAAAGTTTCTACCGCTGTGGGGGCAACTAGCGTATCGGGCAGCGACACTTCTTGAACAGAGAATACGCGTGCATTAACACTTAATACTAGTAAAAAGAGAGATAAAAAAAATACTGACTGTTTCATACTTTCCAATGGATTTAACCTTTTTGTTGTTTTATAATGATATTTTCCCACACACATACTTTAATCAATTGATTTACAGATACATATAAAAAAATATTGAACCCGCAAAATTACACAAAAATATGACATATAGCGGGGCTATTTTCACCAAAAAAGTTCAGAAACGAAAAAAGTATTTTTTTGCATACAAAAAAGTTGTATTTTTGCCGCCGATTTGAAAGGGGTGCCGAAAGGCTGAGATTAGACCCATTGAACCTGATACGGGTAATGCCGACGTAGGGAGTGTCTTTCTTCAATATTTTACACCTTCTTTCAATTTTAAATTTCAAAAAAAACAGATTTAAAATTGTCAGAATTATGAACAAAAAAACATTAAAACTAGCATTTATTGCGCTCATTAGCTTTAACTTCACCGTTTTTGCACAATCGCCACAAGACTCTACCAAGCGGAGAGAGTTGGCGCCAGTAGTGGTAAAAT
Organism: uncultured Lentimicrobiaceae bacterium; assembly: GCA_964371885.1. GTDB lineage: Bacteria > Bacteroidota > Bacteroidia > Bacteroidales > WCHB1-69 > CAYJOY01. The sequence continues at coordinate 8,010 of CAYJOY010000024.1, forward strand.
CGACTGCTGAGGAATCGAAGGAGAAAACGTTTTCAGGAACGGTTATTCACCGCAAAGAGATTACCGACAACATTGGCAATGGCAGTGCCAATAACATTTTAGAGCAAATACCTTCTGTTATTACGAGTTCCGACGCGGGGACGGGCGTAGGACCTACCTCGTTTCGTATTCGTGGTATTGACCAAACTCGTATTAACATGATGTTGAACGGGGTAGCATTAAACGATGCCGAGTCGCACGGCACTTGGTTGGTGAACCTTCCCGACGTTTGGCAATCGGTAGAAAATGTGGACGTACAGCGTGGGGTGGGCACCTCTAGCAACGGAGCCGCTGCCTTTGGCGCCTCTATGAATCTCTCTACTCTAGAGGGTAGCTTTAGCCCCCACCTGTCGTTCTCTTCGGCGGCTGGATCATTCAACACTTTTAGGAACACCGTATCGGCATCTACCGGACTAATTAAAGAGCGAGTAATGAGCACAATATCGTACTCTAACATCCTCTCTAATGGTTTTGTTGATAATGCTTCGGCCAACCTTAACTCCCTATTTTTCACTACCGACCTCTTCCTTCCCAAGAAAAAAGCGGTAATGAGCAAACTGAAGGTTAACGTTATTTATGGCAAACAAAAAACAGGGTTAGCATGGGATGGCATGCCCTACGATTCGTTAGAAACCAATAGAACCTACAATGGGTCGGGATGGTATTACGACGATAATGGAGAACTGAAACATTACGATAACGAAAGCGACAACTACCAACAAACCCACTTTCATCTCTTTTACAATTACAGAAATAAGAAAAACCTAGCCATGAACATTGGAGCGCACCTAACACGGGGCATTGGATACTACGAACAATATAAAGACGATAAGGCGTTTGCCGACTACGGATTAAACGACTTAGTACTAAGAGACACCACCATTACGGGGGGCGACTTCATTACTCAAAAATACCTCGACAACTATTTTTACGGATTTGTTTTTGACTTAAAACAAGACATCGATCTACAAAAAGACAAAAACTCAAACAAGCCATTTATGCTAACATACGCGGTGCGCGCGGCGACCAACTACTACGATGGCGACCACTATGGCGATGTTATTTGGGGTCAATACTTAGGGAACACAGCACCCGCATACGAATGGTATAGAGGAAACGGGAGCAAACTGCAAAGTAACGTGGCGGCATCGGTAGGGTTGCAAATTAACAAATGGTTTGTGTATGCCGACTTACAATATAGAATGATTAACTATAATATAACAGGCATTGACGACAACTTAACCGACTTAACCCAAAGCTACCTTTGGAACTTCATAAACCCGAAAGCGGCAGCTAGCTATGCTTGGAAAACGGCAAAAACCGACCAAACCGCCTACTTCTCGTTTGCCACTGCCAACCGCGAGCCTACACGTAGCGACCTTGTGGATGCTAAAGGAGATAGACCTACTTACGAAACCCTCTACGACTTCGAGTTAGGATACCTTCTTGCACTCGACAAATATAGATTTAACGCCAACGGATACTTCATGTACTACAAAAACCAATTAGTATTAACGGGCAATGTGAACGATGTAGGAGATGCTATTATGAGCAATGTGCCAGAAAGCTACCGATTAGGGGTAGAACTATCATCGCAATACAATGTTAACAAATATTTTACATGGAGAATAAACGCAACCTTGAGTTTGAATAAAATTTTAGACTATACGCACTACACCGAAACTTACGACGAAGAATGGAACTGGCTAGGCTTAACACCTACCGAATATGCGCAACGAAACATATCGTTCTCGCCAAATATCATTGCTTTTAACGAATTTATTGTAACACCATTCAACAACTTCAACATCATTTTTGCCACTAAGTTCGTGGGAAAACAATACATTGACAACGCCAACAACGATAAGTACCACATAGATCCTTACTGCGTATCTAATTTAAAATTCAACTACACTATTCCTAAGCTCAAAAAATTTGACTTAACGTTATTCTTCGACATCAATAACATTTTCAATGCCCAATACGAAACAGGTGCATGGCTGTGGGAGGCACAGGTAGGCAACGAAAGAACGTATGCTACTGGATACTTACCTCAAGCAGGCATTAACTTTTTTGGAGGAATTAGACTCCATTTCTAAAAGAATTCTTTATTAAGGGGACTTCTAAAAATTGCTTTGCCCAGATTTGAGATGAGATATTGCGTAGATTTTTCTCATTTTTTGAAGAGCATAGCGTGCTATGTGATGATAAAAATGGGGAAAAGATGCCAATATATCGCTCCAAGATGGGTAAAACAGAGATTTTTTGTCCATATTAATTATTGATATAAAATGGATGGTGAATTATTAGATGTCCTCTTAAGTTCATCCCTTAAAAAAAACGTTCTTTTTAGGGATGAACTTAATAAAAATTTGACTATTTTTGCCAGCCTTTTTTAATAAGAAAAGGCTGGCAAAAATTATTATATAACAACCATATCTAACTATCAGTATGAAAATATCTTACAACTGGCTTAAAGAGTATTTAAAATTCGATTTAACCCCTGAGGAAACTGCAAAACATTTAACCGATTGTGGCCTTGAGGTTGAAGGTATCGAAACCTTCGAGTCGGTAAAAGGGGGGCTACGTGGCCTGGTTATTGGGCACGTATGCACATGCGAGGCGCATCCTAACTCCGACCACCTACACGTTACCACCGTTAATGTGGGGCAGCCCGAATTACTACATGTTGTTTGCGGCGCTGCTAATGTGGCGGCCGGGCAGAAAGTGGTAGTTGCCACTGTAGGAACTGTTTTATACACCGAAGACTCATCATTTACCATCAAGAAATCGAAGATTAGAGGCGAAGTTTCTGAAGGGATGATTTGTGCCGAAGACGAAATTGGGATTGGCGAATCGCACGATGGCATTATGGTACTTCCCGAAGAGGCTGTGGTAGGAACACTCGCCGCCGATTACTTTGGGGTAGAAACCGACTATGTGCTCGAAATAGGACTTACCCCTAACCGTAGCGATGCCACCTCGCATATTGGTGTGGCACGCGACCTCTTCGCCATACTCATGAGAAAAGGGATACCTTGTGGGCAAATAATTACCCCTAGCCTAAAATCTTCAATCCCTGTAAAAGGATTATCGGTAGACATCAACATAGAAAACAGAGCAAAATGCCCACGATATTCTGGACGTTGCTTCGAAAATATTGAAGTAAAGCCATCTCCTAAATGGCTACAAAACAGATTGAAAGCTATTGGGGTGCGCCCTATTAATAATGTTGTAGATATTACTCAGTTTGTAATGTTTGAAATAGGACAACCACTGCACGCATTCGATGCTAGCAAGGTAAAAGGGAACAAAGTGATTGTAAAAACATTGGAAGAAGGAACTATATTTAAGACGTTAGATGAAAAAGAGATAAAACTCTCGGCCGACGACCTAATGATATGTAACGAAAAAGAGCCTATGTGTTTGGCGGGCGTTTTCGGAGGTGCCGATTCGGGCGTTACCGAAAATACCACCGCTATATTCTTAGAGTCGGCGTACTTTGAACCTACTACCGTGCGCTTATCGTCGAAAAGACATAGCCTAAAAACCGATGCCGCATTCAGATTTGAGCGTGGTGCCAATCCCGATATTACAATATATGCACTAAAGCGCGCTGAAGAACTGCTCTGTAAGTATGCTAACGCTACCGTTTCGTCGGATATTATCGACGTATATCCTACTTATATTGAAAAGAAAACCATATACTTAGACTTGAATGAGGTGAACCGTATTGTTGGAGAAAACATCGATTCTGCCATAATCTCAACGATATTAATGAACCTCGGGTTCGAAGTACAATCGTCGGGAACCGACCGTATTGGCGTTACCGTTCCCCTTAACAAAACAGATATTACACGCCCTATTGATTTAATAGAAGATATTTTAAGAATTTATGGATATAACAATGTAACCATTCCTAAATTCATCAATTACCACAACCACTCTATTGTAGAAAAATCGGGCAAAAAATTAAATAAAGAGATTGCACAATACCTTGTTGCTAATGGATATTATGAAATTGTAAATAATTCATTAACTAAAGAAGAGTATTTTGAAAAATATGGGGAGGCGATTCAGAAACAAGCGGTAAGAATGATGAACCCACTAAGTTCGGAACTTGCTATTTTACGCCAAACATTGTTATTACAAGGGTTAGAGACCATTGCTAGAAACAACAATTTTAAAAACCCCAACCTTCCATTGTTCGAAATAGGAAAAACCTATCAAAAACTATCCGACAGTTCGGAAGAGAACAACCAAGAAATTACCCGACGTTTTGAAGAGAAAAAGGTGCTTGCCATTTGGTTAAGTGGTAAAACCCACGACGATACTTGGAATAACATTGCACCAGAATATACATTCTATCATCTTAAAAATGTGGTGAATAACCTACTTACTAAAATGGGGGTTGCGCAATTTGAGACTACTGTTGCTAACAACCACTTCGGATTTTTAGAAAACCTAGTATACCATAAAGGGGAACAAGTTATTGCCAAGCTAGGGCAAGTGGCACCCCTTATTGCCAACGACTTCGATATTAAAAAACCGGTGTACTATGCCGAAATTGACTTAGAGGTGCTCTATACATTCTTCGAAAATAAGAAAACCATCTTCTCCCCTATTGTCCCATTCCCTGCTGTAAAACGCGATTTAGCGCTACTCGTAGATTCGAATATTACCTACCAACAACTCGAAAAAATAGCCTACCAATACGGCAGCAATAAACTACAAAAGGTTTCTCTATTTGATGTTTACGAAGGCGATAAAATAGAGGCAGGTAAAAAGTCGTATGCGTTGAACTTTACACTACAAAACAGCTCTAAAACATTAGCCGACGAAGAGATTCATAAAATAATGAATAAACTCATTGCGGCGTTTGAAAGAGAATGTGGCGCAAAACTACGATAAGATGCGCATTGTTAACGAAATTATCGATTTTCCAAAACAACAAAAAAGGATCGTTACTATAGGGGCGTTCGACGGAGTGCATAAAGGACATGTTCATCTTCTTAACACTTTGGTTGAAAAGGCAAAAGTGCTACTAGCAGAGAGTGTGGTACTTACCTTTGCACCGCACCCTAAACAAGTACTGTTCCCCGAAAAAGAGTTCTTTGTTATTAACACTCAAGAACAGAAAAGGAAACATTTTGAAAAAATTGGGATCGATGTTTTACTAGAAGTACCTTTTACCTTAGCGCTATCGGAGCTTAACGCCGAGCAGTTCTTTACAGAGGTTATTGTTAAAAAATTGGGGGCTACTTACATCGTGGTGGGGCCCAATCATGCCATTGGTAAAAATAGAGATGGCAACCATAATGCCATTGAAACCATTGCTCAAAAAATGGGAGTTGAACTCATTGATATTCCAGAACTTATGCACAACGACATCTCTGTTCGTTCTACTAAAATACGACAACTCTTACAATCTGGGCAAAAAGAAGAGGCCGAAAAATTATTAGGATACCGTTTACAAGATATATAAAACTATGGGTAAAAATAAGTTAAGACGTTTTGCAGAAAATGAGACTTTCCCTCATTTATTTCAGCACCAAGATTATGAAGCTAGAATTACCACTTTTCCTATGAAAGGGAGATGGAATGCCACCTATTTTCACAACGAGGCTCCCATTATTTTAGAGCTTGGTTGTGGCAAAGGGGAATATACGGTGGGGATGGCACAGCGCTTCCCCGAAAACAACTACATTGGGGTAGATAGAAAAGGGGCCCGCTTATGGCGTGGCTGCAAAGATATTCAAGAGCAACAAATTGTCAACGCCGCATTTTTACGTGCCAAAATAGATGATATTGAGTGCTATTTCGCCCCCGAAGAGGTATCGGAAATATGGATTACTTTCCCCGACCCTCAAATAAGAAAAGAACGCCGCCGCTTAATATCGCCCAACTTCATAGGGAAATATAGCAAAATATTAAAAAAAGAGGGAACTATCCACCTTAAAACCGACAGTCGAGAGCTTTACGACTACGTATTAGAAGCA
>CAYJOY010000025.1:0-10498 GCA_964371885.1 uncultured Lentimicrobiaceae bacterium
CAGCAAACGGCAACATGGCACTAAGTAGCTAAGGTTGAAGAGGTGTTTGCTGATGATGGGAAAGTTGGGTTAATGCTTTTGTTATTGATCATATAAAAAAATGAAGAGAGTGATAGGCACAACAAAATAACAGTTACTTATTCTGATACATACCGGCGATATATATTCTCTGTACTTTGTTCTACAATATAGTTAATATAGTTAGCTCGTCTTGCATAAAAGGTTCTGCCTATTGTTGATGGATGATATGCAACATACACGTCATATCCTTTGTTTGCTAGCTCCTGGTATTTCCCTTGGGGGAGTTTATGTCCCTGAAACCATACTACATCAGGTTTTAGTATTTCAACTTCTTTCATAAAAAGAGTTTCGGTTTCTTTAGCAATATTGTACGATTCTCTATTTTCAGCTCCAGTTCGCTTTTCCCTATTCACAGTGACAAACTTATGATAATTTGTTAAGGAAAAGTAGTGTCCTAAATTAGCAACATCAGTAAATTCTTTACTCAATTCTGTTAAAGCTCGTTGGTTTGTTAAATTGTCATACTTCTCCATTACAATTTTCCATAAATCAGGACGAAGAAAGTATAAAGCCTCCATATAAGTTCCAAACATGTGTGGATTACTCGGCCAATAACATAAGGATTCGTGCCTAGTTTCCAGAGTTTGAATCTTTTTCATTTCATCTTTACCAATATCTAACCCTACAAATAAAATTTTTACAGGAGCCTTAGCATATCTGTCTCCAATGTGGGGCATAGTAGCAAAGCGTAATGTGTTATTTCCATTTTCCCATAACCCACTACCGCAAAGTTCGCCGCATTCATTGAGATCATATTCTATGCCTAGAGGGGTAAAATACTCATTTATATACATCTTAGATATTGCATCTCTTAATTCTTTTATAGTTCTCATATTATTTATTTTTTGATTTTTATTTTGTCTATTACACTTCTTCCTATTTTGCGTTCTATTCCACTTATTGTAGTTGGTATACCTGTTTTAGCTGCAATTTTTTGCTTTACAGTCGAAATGTCAACCGCTCGTTTTAGCGAAAAGCTGAGCCCTTTTATTTTTCCCATTTTTTTAGAAATTTGGTAGATTTATTAAAAATAATTCGAATAAAATATTCTCTAGAATAAAATAAATAGAATAAAGCCATCCTAATACTAAGGCTATTGCTAATAATATGCCAAACGGGGTCCCCAATAATGCCCCAGCAAGACCGTAAAGGAAAAATGGAATAATGGCTAATACAAAAAATATTGTAACAGCAATTAATAGTCCCATTCCTCCAAAGAAATCAAGAAAAAAAAACTCATTATTCCCAGCAGTTAGCGAGTTCCTATAAATATATCCTTCTACAGTGCGGCAATGATCATCAATTGAAACGCATCTAACCCATTCTTTATTTTCAGAATAGTCATCAATAATAATACTCTCTCCATTATTCACAGTTCCAATTACAGGATAATTACTACCCATCCCAGACCTAATATTCATACTTGAAAGGCTGTCAGAACTAATAGAGGCCGATTTTAAAGATTCGCCACTTATATTTGCCCAGTTGAATGACAGATATTTATCCCCATCAATTTCTCTAATCATTATAGTATCAATAATAGTATTGGGTTCGATAAAATTAGTGTTGCGTTTGATGTAGTTTTTAAAATAATCTGTTGCATTGAAAAATTCAAGTTCCACAATCACCCCTTCGCGTTCATTAATCGTAATATTTTCTTTATCAGTTAATTTAAAATAGATATTGGGGCTCCGTTCAACAACCTTTGAGTATAGGTAGAACTTCGAGTGATCCCCAGGGTAGATGTATTTAGATGCAAGATTATACTCGTGTGCATTTGTTCTGCCTATAAACTTTTTCATCATTCTCCCATCGTTACTGCAAGATGATAAACTCAGTAATGTAATAAATAGTAGTAGTAATTTTTCCATAATATTAAATTTAAATCCGCGCCTACTCTAAATAGGGTTTTCGGCTTTCCCCTTTTATTATTTACATTTAGAAATAAAAAAAGCGTGAAACTTGCAACTTTTTATCTCTAAGGTCCGACCAAGGATACCTATACCACAAAAAGTGAAGTTCACGCTAGGAAAAGCGCGAAAATCAAACTTAGGCTTTGTGGTACCTTATCGGGCGGGGCTTGCGCTGCCGCACATCTTTTACTTGGTCGGTTTAAGAGATAAAGTTAAAGCTTTGATCTTTTTAATATTTTCTTTTTCTATACCATCGTTAATTCTTTAAATTTTACAACCGCGAAAATATAAAACTTTTCGATAGCATGAACTTCGCGGCAAAAATAAAAGCAGACTATGCCAAAGGGTGGCACACCTTCAAAAAAAACTAAAATAGTTAATAGTTATACAACTATGCCAGTATTTGGCATAGACTACCCATACCTTTGCCGCACAAATTAAAACAACAAATGATGCAAGGAGAAGTAATACAAATGAAAGATATGGTAAGATGATAAGCGATATTAGAGATATGGAGCATTACAAGCAGGCGTATCGACGGTGCCATTCCTAGAGGTGCTATCTATGCTTGTGAAAACTACAATCATACTCGATATGTTAGCAAATTATAAAATACATCACCCTATGGCAAAAGTACTATTTATTTCAGCAGAGATGAATGAAATTGATTTAGCTATCTATGTAGAGCGTTACCCAAAGTTTAAGTATATAGATATTCTCTTTGTAGAAAGCGATATAGATTCAGGGTTCAAAAATTGGCAAGCTATAAGCAACACGCTCGACAAAGGTTGGGATATTGTGGCAATTGACTCGTTCTACGAATTGCAGGGAGTGCTTAAGGAGGAAGAGAACATCAGAATTAAGGATGCTGAAAACCTATTGCTCGCTGCTATAAAACGACATAATAAGGCGCAAAATAATAGAGGCATACATACCACGTTTCTTACAATTCAGCAAGTTACAAAGAGTGGCACTTTTGCAGGGTCTAATCGACTTAAACACATGATTACCGCAATGATGGAGTTGCGATTTGACAATCCCAAGAACATATATTCAGACCGCTATGTCGTATTTTCAAAACATAGAAGAGGTGATGTAGGGGTGAAATTATACTATAACCTATCCTCGACTGGCGATGTGGCCTATGATGAGGGTAGGTACGAGCAAGACATACGCATAAAGCGACTGCAAAGTGATGTAGCTAATCGCATCAAAGATTTTGCCGATGAATTTGACAAACTATTTACTCACGAATAAAATAATATCAATATGATGACAACAACAGAATTTCAAAACTATCGCAGAGATTGTGTGGAACGACAAACACCCCATCTCGTAACAGAGTTAAGTTCAATTACATCCATTGGCGACAATCATTGCTCCGTAAATGGTGTAGATTTCACCATTAGCAACAATGTAGCAAAAACACTTGATAAACTAACTGGGGTAGGCAACACAAAGTTAGTAGAAAATGCCTCAGGGGCTACTGGCTTACGAAATATGCGCAACTATTTCACTACCGCCAAGGCAATGGAGCGAAATCAGAAAGTAGTACTTATTGCCAACCCTGATAAACGAGAAGTAGTAGATGCTATCCCTCTAGTACAAGACCACATTCCTCTGGAAGGTTTCTTTGACTTTGTAGAGTTTTTTGCCCACAATAATAATTATCAAATTGATAAAATACACATCTCAAATTCAGTAATTGGGGGTGGAATGGTATATCTTAGAGCTAACAATCCTACTTTTAGTAAGGTTATGGAGGGCGAAGAATTTATGGATAATGGAATATATCTGAATTGGAATAATAACCAAATTGATGGTGGTAGTTATTTTGAAAGGCTCGTTTGTGAAAATGGTGCCGTTGAGATGATTAAATCGAATAGCCTAAAAATTCATTCATTAGCAGATAACAATATACACCGTATTGTGGCAGCACTATCCGACCAATCATTAATGGAACAAGGGTTTATCAGATATGCCCAACGGCTCAAAAATAGCATTGACACCACTGCCTCAATGGCAGAATTAGGCGCAGCTGTACATAATCTTCATTCTGTGGGTGTTAGTGATGCTCTTGCAAATACTATTGTACCATATAATGCGCTCTTAGAGGAGTATCATTCAGGAGGCGTAAATATAAGAGGTAGGGAGCAGATGGCGAAGAGCAATATAACTCTTTGGACACTTTATAACATGCTTACCCAATATGCGACTCACAACACCGAGTGGCGCGAGGACGACATAAGGCGGGCACGACTCATTGAGAGTAGTAACTATTTTTTGAGTAAAAAACCCGATATTAAAAACTATTTGGAAGCAGTAAGATGATAAGCGATATTAGAGATATGGAGCATTACAATCAGGCGTATCGACGGTGCCATTTCTAGAGGTGTTATCTATGCTTGTAAGGCGCTGTGTAGAGGTGCTGATTTATTTCTTTACGTTGAGGGGACATCTAATAATTCCCCATCGATTTTATAACAATAATAAATATGGACAAAAAATCTCTATTTCACCCATCTTTAAGCGATATATTGGCATCTTTTCCCCATTTTTATCATCACATAGCACGCTATGCGCTGATAAAAATGAGAGAAATCTACTCAATATCTCATCTCAAATCTGGGCAAAGCAATTTTTAGAAGTCCCCTTGAGATGACAATTCAAAATAAAGCATTATTTTTGCCATCCATTTATAAGCAGCATGCATCAAGAATAAGACTAGTAAGAATATGACACCACAAAATAAAATACCACTATTAGAGGAGCGCAAGGAGCGTGCGCTTGGGGATGCGGAGCGTATCGAACAGCGTAATAATAGCATGCTGATTTACACCACTGCAGATGGCAAACACTCAGTGGAGGTTAATTTAAAAGACGACACTTTGTGGCTCTCGCTTGATGAGATAGCCATGCTGTTTGATAGAAATAAATCTACAATCTCTCGCCATATAAAAAATATATTTGAATCGGGAGAATTAGAGCCAAATTCAGTTGTTGCAAATTTTGCAACAACTGCTAGGGATGGCAAGAAATATCAAGTTGATTATTTTAACCTCGACATGATCATCTCTATCGGGTATCGCGTTAATTCCTTTTATAGAATCTTTTGAGAAGCAACAAAAGAAGTTGAAAAAATAAAATGATGATACTACAAATAAAATACAACTATTTGAAGAGCGCAAGGAGCGGACTCTTTGGGATGATGAACAACTGTAAAATGGTTTCGTTTTATGATACATATTCTGCCCCTAACTTTGCAGCATTGCTAAATAGTCTTAAGTTGCCTAAGGCATTTGTGCCATTTCAAATGGCACAATTAGAGAATGAATTTGTACCATTTGAAATGGTACAAATAGGGAAGTATGAAATTATGCCGATTCAATCGGCACAAATAGGGAAGGATGAAATTGTACCGATTGAGTCGGCACAAATGCCGAAAATATTAGATTTAATTAATTGATCGTGTCATGATGATAAGCTATATTAGAGATATTGAGCATTACAATAAAGTGTTGAGCCTCTGCGCATCGGTGCGCTCAACACTTTGGATTGGGACGGCAGACATAAAAGACCTTTATGTAAAATCAGGCGTATCGACGGTGCCATTCCTAGAGGTGTTATCTACACTTGTGAGGCGCGGTGTGGAGGTGCGTATTATTCATGCCAAGAGAGCTGGCGAGAGATTTCAGGAAGATTTCAAACGCTACCCAGCCTTACGAGATATGGAGATGACAATGTGCCCACGGGTACACTTCAAGATATTATCTTTCGACAACAAAGTAGTGTACCTCGGCTCTGCCAATCTTACGGGAGCCGCTTTGGGTATGAAATCTAGTGCCAACCGCAACTTCGAAGCGGGCATCCTAACCGACGACCCCACGCTGGTAGCATCTGCCACCGAACATTTCGACTCGGTATGGCGAGGAGAGCATTGTACTACCTGCGGTCGCCGCAAGTTTTGCGAACTGCCGGTTAGGTGAGGGGGGTAACTCTGGATTGTGTAATTTCATAAATCAGCAAAATTCGATTGGTGAAGTTCTCTTTGTAAACCGAGGAGCTATGAACTCGCCCATTTGAATGAAGAAGCGTTCATCACTCACTATAATGCATCTCTATTCTGAGATTATAGTGAGAATATCATTTTTTAGTTTTGTTACTTCATTTCGTTCCAGCTCATTTGACACATACCGTTGACCGTTAAATACTAAGTCCAGTTCAGCCGCTATCGGGGCGATGATAGCCTTATTATTTTTTATCCTACTCCGACTAAATAGTTCTAATATATATTTATCACCACAAATATTTAATTTAATATCTATTGCAACTTTGAGACTATCAAAATCATAAACAACAGCGCGATTACCTTTATGCTTCCAGAACCAGCATCTCCAACCATCAGGAGGAGTTTTTGTCTTGTATTCATCAAACAGAATTATCAAAAAATCTTGTTCTACAGAAGTAAGGTTCTCATCAACAGCTTCTAAGAATAATGATTCCTTAAGTATTTTAATCATTTCCTCTTCATGCTTTCTCATTATTTCCTCATTCCAATCTGCACCATCTCCTGCCTTTCTATACATTTCGTACATTTTTAGGCTTTCAAGTCGCTTAAATTCTATTTGTTCTTTTATTCTTGCAAATTTAATATTGATATTGTCGTTACTTTGTGCTGAATTAAACGATGTAGAAATCATTGCAAGATTACCAAAAGAGTGAATAGGATTATTGCCTTTTTCGTCTTTTTCTATCCATTTGCTGTTTTCTGAATCATCTTGTGGATGCAAATGCTCAATTGAACGGTTTGCTCTAAAGGTATAAGGAAGTACAATCTTGTCTGCATCTTCTCCTTTCTGTGCTTCTCTCTCCCACAGATAATAATCTAATCGCCAAAACCAGTATCTCTCAATTTGTCCATAAGCCATATTTTCAGGTATTTTAGAGTGTCGCTTGTTATCTGATTGTTTTAGTTGACTTAAAATATTATCATAGCTTTCCGTTGAATTATCAGCAAACCATTTCAGCATATCTTTTAGCCAACTGTAAAATGGTGTAGATACATACAGCATTGATTGATATTGTTTAATGCAATCTCTTTTTATGTTAATCTCGGCACTTGATTTCTCATCCTTATCTTTGATTTTATACTCAAAATCGTATTTATTTCCATTTGAGTCGCTATCTATTTTTACTATATAATAATCGAAAATCAATCTGTATTTTAATAGATTATTGTAAAATCCTTCTACTTTATCATCCGTTAAACATTTAAAAGTTTCGAGCAAATTCTCAACTCTGTAAAACTCGTATTTACCATCTTTTCCCATAGTTATATCTAACACTAAAAGCAAGAATTCAGAAAATGTAATTATTGAGCGTTTGCCTTCTGCAGTAGAAGATTTTTCTTCAGGAGCTTTTGATGATTGATCAACTTCAAGTAATGATTTAGAATCAATACTGTTTTCACCGTTAATATCTTTGAAATCAGCCTGATTGTTTGCTATACATTTTTCAAATCGTTCTCTATACTCTTCACGGCTTTCATTAGAATTTTTTTTCACAATGATGCTATCCATCTGCTCTACTAAGTTCCAAATTTTAGTATGGCGTTCTTGATCGTTAGATTTTTTAAGCAATTCTACTTTTAAAATTTCATGTTTTTCGAGATTACGACCTGCCGAGTTCATCCGCTCAAAATATTTATTTAAATCTTCGGTGTTGTATCCTTGTGGCAATTCCGAAATAAAAAAAGTAAGGTATCGGTAAACGTTCTCTTTAAATTCACTTTGCTTCTCTTTAATTTCTGAATCTAAGAATTCTTTTATATAACCTAAACCTTTCTCCATTTTTTGATGGATTACTTCTGGTTCATTATTGATGTTTGATATTTTTCCTTCTAAGTATTTTTTATCATTCGGGCGAGCATAAAAATCAAGGCGCAGTTTGTCGCCATGTTTTGTAAAATCGTTCCATCCAAAGGCAATGCCAAGTAACATTAGTACTGTAAAACGCTGTTGCCCATCAACTAAATCGTACACGCCTTCTTTTTTATACGCTGTGAGCATTCCTATATAATAAGGCTTTTCTTTATCTTTTTCAAAATGCAATTTTAAATCGGTTAATAGTTTTAAAATTTGTTCACGTTCCCACTCAAATAAACGTTGATACAAGGGAATTGAAAAATACATCTCTGAATTTGCTATGCTTTCTGGTGTGTATCCGTTATTTGTTTTCATAGTTTATTAATTTTATAATTGCTTCAATTTCTACTTTCTTAATTTCTTCATTCAATGCTCCATACATTCCCTTAACACGGCTATTATATCGTTTTGCAATATTAGCTTCTGGTTGTGGAGTTACATTTCGATTAATTTTTTCTATCATTTCGGCAAGAAAAAACGTTGGCGATGTACTTTGGTCAATAATCATAACTACTTCGGTGCTATTGGCATATTCCAAAATTTTATACAACAAAGCTCGTTTGGTAGTAAAACGATGATGCGACACTACTTTTTCGATACATACCAATGCTTCGGTAAGATACATAGTGCCAAATTTTAAGTAATAGCAAAATAGCATAGATATTATCACATCGCGATAACACCAATGCGATTCGTACTTAAGATTATCGCTAAGTTGTTTGTGATATGGCAAAGCAGAAAATTCATTGTAACGATTTACTAATTGCTCAGCATAAGCAAAAAAGTGTGTGCCACCTTGAATTTTTTCGTTGAAATAAAACTGTTCGCCAAAAGGTGGAATTTCTGGAATAGTTACGGCAGCTTCGTATTCGTTTTTTACTTTATATTTTGCGTTTTCGTTCCAGTTATTTTTGCGCATCCATTTTCGGGCTCTAAACACACACAAGCCTAAAGCCATATTTATATGTTCCTTTCCATTTTCGTTTAATGCGAAATGTGCATCCCAACGCGACGCAAGATGTGTTGCTTGTTTTTCGTTCTGAACATAGCGCAAATGGTGAGCTTTCAACAATTCAAAATCGGTTAAAGCTTTTCCAGCTGAGTTTTGATTTGAAAAGAATGTGTAAGCTAAATCGAGCGAGCCTGCTTTCAATTTCAAAACAGTAAACTTTATTTTTGTTACTAGATTTTTATAACATTTTTGCTTATCTTCTATACGTGATACGTACGATTGTATAAGATGCTTATTATATGCAATATATTGCTCTTCTTCTTTGTTTTTTATTTTTCGGCTCAAGAATTCTGCTAAAGAATTTTCAGAGTTCTCATTGTTCTCACTGTTTAACAGTTCGTAGCATATAAGACAAAGGGTTGTTAGTCTTTGCTGCCCATCAATAATTTCAAATTCGTATTCATTTTTCATTTGAACAATAATATTCCCAAGATGATAATCTTTATCTACAGATGAAATATCTTGCCAAAGTTGATAAACGTTTTTCTCTTCCCAGCAGTAAATGCGTTGATATTCGGGAATAGTCAGTTTTATGTCGTCATATTCTTTGTTATCTGGTTTACAGTTAAAAAGATCTCCCAAAAACATGTTTTTTAATTCTACGGCGCTTTGTTGCTCACTCATATATTTATTTTTAAATCGTACATATAATCAAGCCTCTAAGTAAAGGAGGCAAAGTTAGTATTTTTATTTGTTTATTTTCGTCTTGAGATAGGTAATGAATGGCACAAGTTTAAAACACAACGGCTGTATAAATAATATTTTACGTGTCATCTTTTTAGTTTTATTGTTTAATGAATTTTGTTGCGTCAAGGTTGTTAAGGCTCTCGCTTATTTTAACATAAAGTGGATGTCGTGGATTTCCGTATGCTGTGAGCTTCCCTAAATGTTTCCAACTTGAGTTGTATGGCTCAGATATTTTAATAATATCGGATAGGCAATTGCGCAAATAGGCTCTAATGTCAATATTGTTGCCAAAAGCTAGCAGAATAGTAGCATTGCTAAACTGTTTAAACAAAGCTTCAATGTGAGATAAATTTTGTTTATGCAACTCATTATCTATTTCTTTTGGAAGTTCGTAAGGTTTAGTTGAACGCAACGGGTACACATTTATCATTACAAAACCATCAAAATTATTTGTTTCGGCAAATTTCATTACTTTGCTTATGGTTCTGTCTGATTTTTTATCGCAAGCCATGCTTGGATTTATTCCTACAACAATAAGAGGATTGTTACCCCTTACACCAAGAGTAAAACGAGCTGTGTCGTCTTGATTTTTTTGGTAAACATCTGGATTGTAATTCATAATTAAAAATAATTCTTGCCTACTCTAAGGTTTTCGGCTTCCCCAATAGAAAAATTAACTAATACAATAAATAGGAGATTTACTTACGTGTAGCATTTTTTAATATTTTCTTTTTGATACCAACGTTAATTCTTTATACATTACAACTGCGAAAATATAAAACTTTTCGATAGAGTGAACTTCGCGGCAAAAATAAAAATAGAGCGTGGCAAAGGGTGGCACACCTTAAAAAAAAATGAAAAAAAATTCACCTGTGCAACAA
>CAYJOY010000025.1:10508-11007 GCA_964371885.1 uncultured Lentimicrobiaceae bacterium
ACAATCCGGCACACCTAAACCCTATTTTTGCCGTTATTAAAATAAATGTAAAAACATGTCTAAAGATACCCATTCACAACTGTTTAATCGTTATTTATGGCTTGTAGATTTTATTTATCGTCGGGATAAAATCTCTTTTGCTGAAATTGCAGAGGCTTGGCATAACAGAACGGGGGAGGAACTCCCCAAAAGGACATTCTACTATCATCGTAACGCGGTGGAGTCGCTTTTCGATGTGATTTTTGCCTGTGAGCAACATCGTCCGTATAGATACTACATTGACAATAGGGAAGATTTTGCAAGCAACTATCTTCAGAAATGGCTGATTGAAACTTTTTCGGTAAATCAACTTATTAACGAGAACAAAGAGCTGAATAAGAGGATTTTATTTGAGGAGACGCCGAGCGGACAACATTATTTGTTACCTATTATTGAAGCAATGCGCGACGGTAAAGTGTTAGCAATAACCTATCATAGTTTTTGGAAACAGCAAGAAAGC
>CAYJOY010000025.1:11017-11492 GCA_964371885.1 uncultured Lentimicrobiaceae bacterium
GAGCCATTTTCCTATTGCTCCTTATTGTTTGAAACTGTTTCGTCAAAGATGGTATTGTGTGGCTAAGAGTTTGGTTACAGAGGAGATACGGATTTATGCTTTAGATCGTATGGTATCATTATCCATTACAGAAACCACGTTTTCTGTTCCTACGACTTTTGATGGAGAAGAGTATTTTTTCAATATTTTTGGGGTGAGCCATAGCGCGGCGGAAAATAGAGAGCGGATTCTCCTTAAAGTGGAGAAATCGCAAGTGCTATATTTTCGTTCGTTGCCGCTTCACCATAGTCAATGTGAGGTGGAAACAGCAGAGTCTTACTCCACATTTTCTTATCACTTGTGCCCCAACTTCGAGTTTACCCGCGAACTACTCTCACGCGGCGCGTCGGTAGAGGTGCTTGCCCCCGCCTCTTTGCGGGAAGAGATGAAAGCGATGATTAAGCAGATGGGGGAGATGTATTGACATTGACGCTGG
>CAYJOY010000025.1:11502-13959 GCA_964371885.1 uncultured Lentimicrobiaceae bacterium
CCTATTTCTAACTCGAACAAATAAAAATGCCTCTGTCAACCTTTTCAGCCGTAGTAAAGAAACATTTTGCACGGCAGGTGGTGCAAATTTGGGGGGCGTAGTTCTCAGCGGATGAATTCAATCTGCTGTGTGCCAGCTGTTACCCTTTATTCCGACAATAGCACTTCTAATATCTCCACGGCATTGGTGGCGGCACCTTTTCTGAGATTGTCGGCCACAATCCAAAGATTGAGGGTGTTGGGTTGTGAGAAGTCGCGGCGGATGCGACCTACAAACACGTCGTCTTTCCCCTCAGCTATTTCTGGCGTAGGGTAGAGGTTGTTGTTGGGATCGTCCATAATGGTAATGCCAGGCTGACGAGCAAGCAGTGCTGTTACTTCATTCAGATTGAAATCGTTCAAGAACTCAATGTTTACCGCTTCGGAGTGTCCGCCCATTACAGGTACGCGTACCACGGTGGCGGTTACTTGTATCGAATTGTCGTTCAGTATTTTTCGCGTCTCGTTCAATAATTTTGTCTCCTCGGTAGTATAGCCATTTTCTTCAAAGTTGCCACCGTGAGGAAAGAGGTTCATATCGATTCTACAGGGGTATACCATTTCTCCCTCTTTGCCTGCCCGTTCGTTGTGCAGCTGCTGTACCGCCTGCACTCCCGTTCCTGTTACCGATTGGTAGGTAGAAATCACCACCCTTTTAATTTGGAAACGGTGGTGTAACGGCGCTAGAGCCATTACGAGTTGTATGGTTGAGCAGTTGGGGTTGGCAACAAGGAGCGGTTGTTGTTTTAGCAACCCTCCGTTTACTTGTGGCACCACCAACGGTATCTCTGGTTGGGCGCGCCATGCCGAAGAGTTGTCGATAACCACACAACCTACCTCGTTAAACAACGGGGCGTACTGTAGTGAGGTGGCGCCTCCTGCCGAGAAAATGGCATATTGCGGCCTCGCAGCTATGGCCTCCTCAACGGTAATGACAGAGAGGGTGCTGTCGGCAAAAACTACCGTTTTCCCTCTTGAACGCGCAGAGGCTACCGCAAGAATGTCGCAGCAAGAAAAACCTCTCTCTGCTAATACTTTTAAAATAACGGTGCCTACTAAACCGGTGGCACCCACCACGGCTATTCTTGTATTATTGGAACGATTCATAGATTTTTTCATGAAGAGTTAATCGTAATTTGCTTTTTACTAAATTGTTAGGTTCTGTGTACGGATGTACGCGGTTCGATAGAAATATATAGATAAGATCGGCTGCTGGGTCTACCCAAAATACGGTTCCTGTAAATCCTTGATGACCAAAAGTGAGGTTGCTAGCCGCCTGTGGAACTATTTGTGATTGTCCGCCTGCTTTGGGTACGTAAAAGCCTAAGCTCCTAACCGAGCAGTTGTTAATAGGATACGGCTTTGTAAACAGCTCTATTGTCTCTTTATTCAGATACTTACGTCCTTTATAAACCCCTTCGTTGCACAACATTTCAACAATGCAAAGCAAGTTGGAGGTGGTAGAAAAGAGCCCCGCATTACCAGCAAAGCCCCCTATACAAGCGGAGGTTTGGTCGTGAACATGCCCTTGCACCGTTTGCATTCTGAAAGTGGTGTCGGTTTCGGTGGGGGCAATTGTATTTGATGAAAAGCCACGTTCTAATGGATTAATGGCGGTATGCTCAAGGTTTAAAGGGCAGTAAAAATGCTCTTGAATGTATTCGTCTAACGGCTGCTGAGTAATTGCTTCTACCATCTCTTTAAGTAGGAAAAAATTGAGATCGCTGTAAATGTAACGATTTGATTTTATCTCAGAACTAATAATTTGCTCTCTAATAACGGTTAAGAATTCGGGTTTAATGAATAGTTTTTCTGCTACTTCTAAGCAGTGTTCATCGGTGCGAATGTTGTTGAGGTACTGGTAGCAAATAGAGTCATTCTCGAGTTGTTGATAGAATGGGATGTAGGCTTTTAGCCCAGTGGTGTGTGTTAGCAACTCGTCAATGGTGAGGCTCCCCTTGTTGGTCCCTTTAGTATAGCTTACATATTTAGAAATAGGGTCTTTAAGGCTATATTTTTTCTCTTCGTATAATTTCATCATAGCCAGTGTGGTAGCTAGAGGCTTGGTAATAGAAGCAACGTCGTACATGGTGTTTTCTGTTACTTTTTCACTTTTTTCATAGTCGGTATAACCAAATTCATTTTTGTAGATAATCTTACCATCTTTACTGGCAATAAGTTGGCACCCAGGGAACACTTTGTTGTTAATGCCATTGTTTACCATCTCTTCTATTTCTTGTTGTTTTTGTGGGGTAAGTCCCATTTTATGATCTTCTTCTTTAAGCGTGATGCCGTGCCCCCCTTTATATCCGAGTACTGTTACTGGTAATTTTCCTGTAAATGGGTGGCCGCCGAATATGCCCGATAATACGGCGCGCGTGCTATTCTCTGTTCTTTGGTAACCTACAATAACAGCACG
>CAYJOY010000026.1:0-7992 GCA_964371885.1 uncultured Lentimicrobiaceae bacterium
AACTCACGACATCATGGTGGGTTACCACAGAGAGCTACTTCAAGAGATACATGTTGTGGGTGGTTATGCTCAAAATGAGTGGAAGAATGACAAGTGGACATTCCTTCTAGGTTTTCGTTTAGACAAGCACAATATGGTGAAAAATCTTATATTCTCACCACGCGCAAATTTTCGCTATATGCCTACTAAATGGCTAGTTACCCGTTTAAGTTATGCTAGTGGTTTCCGTGCTCCACAAGCCTACGACGAAGATTTACATGTATCGGCAGTGGGTGGCGAAGTGGCACTTGTTACCCTCGATCCTAACTTGAGAGAGGAAAAATCGCACAGTATTAGTGGTTCGCTCGATTTTATTAAAAACTTCGGAGAGATACAAACTAAACTTTTAATAGAGGGGTTCTACACTAATCTGAATAACGTATTTGTACTCACTGAGAACGGGCATGATGGTGATGGCAACTTGTTGTTGTTAAGAGAGAATGCCAAAGGGGCATACGTAGGAGGAGTGAATATAGCTGGGAAACTTGCATATCGCGATATGATAAATGTTGAGGTTGGCTATACCTACCAACAAAGTAAATACAAGGAGGCATTTGAATGGAGCCCTGAAGTAGCATCACAAAAGAAAATGTTTCGCGCTCCCGATCACTACGGGTATTTAACCCTAAACTACTCCCCTATTCACGATTTGAACATTTCTGTAACTGGTGTTTACACGGGCAGAATGCTCGTACAGCACTTTGCTGGGTATATTGCGCAAGATACTGAAGTACTTACCAACTCTTTCTTCGATATGGGATTAAAAGTTTCTTACGAATTTGCATTAGGGAAAACCAAAAACATGAAACTTCAAGTGAACGGTGGGGTGAAAAACATTTTCGACAGTTACCAAAAAGATTTAGATGTTGGCACTGATAAAGATGCAGGGTACTTCTATGGACCATTGTTGCCACGCACCTATTTCATAGGGTTAAAATTCTCGTTATAAAACTATTATAACTTTCATCATTAACTAAACATTCTCATACCTTATCGATACTGTGAATGCAGAATTATGGATAAGCATGTTTTATTTTCAATAAAAAGAACAAATCTACATTTTTGGTATCATATTTGCAATAGAAATTATGTAATTTAAGAACCATAAAGGAATTTTATATGAATTTAAACAATTTAACATTAAAATCGCAGGAGGCTATAGCACAAGCGCAGATGATGGCAATGCAACAAAAGCACCAACGAATTGACAATCTTCATCTTTTAAAAGTGATGTTAGATTTAGATGCGAATGTTGTCCCTTATTTGGTAAAAAAGTTGGATGTAAATCCGAAGCAGTTATTAAATCAGATAGATAAAAAATTAGCAACGTTGCCCACTGGTAATGGTAACGATGTTTATTTTGCGCAAGGCTTACAGAAAGCCATACAATATGCTAACATATTAAGCCGCGAGTTGAGTGATGAGTTTATGTCGTTAGAGCATCTTTTCTATGGGATTTTCAAGTCTGACGACGAGACCTCAACCATCATGAAAGAGATGGGGATGAGCGAGAATGGGATAAAAGCGGTTATTCAAGAGCTTCGGAAGGGGGCGAAGGCAACGAGTGAAGATAGCGAGAGTAGCTATAATGCGCTTAATAGATATGCTACCAATTTAAATGAGGCTGCTCGCAAAGGGAAGCTTGATCCGGTAATTGGCCGCGACGAGGAGATTCGCCGTGTTCTTCAGATTTTATCGCGAAGAACAAAAAACAACCCTATTCTTATAGGCGAAGCTGGAGTAGGCAAGACCGCCATTGCAGAAGGGTTGGCTCACCGATTAATAAGTGGAGACATTCCTGAAAATCTGAAAACGAAGAAGTTGTACTCACTCGATATGGGGTCTCTTATTGCTGGGGCTAAGTATAAGGGGGAGTTTGAGGAGCGTTTGAAGGCGGTTATTAATGAGGTGATAGAATCGAATGGGGAGATTATTCTTTTTATAGATGAGATTCACACCTTAGTTGGTGCTGGCGGCTCTGGTGAAGGAGCAATGGATGCTGCCAACATTCTTAAGCCAGCGCTAGCACGTGGCGAACTACGTTCTATTGGAGCTACCACACTCAACGAGTATCAAAAATATTTTGAGAAGGACAAAGCATTAGAGCGTCGTTTTCAGCCTGTTAAAATAGAAGAACCCGATAAATATTCGGCCATTTCCATTCTACGAGGCTTGAAGGAACGTTACGAAACCCACCACCAGGTGCGCATTTTAGATGAAGCTATTTTAGCTGCTGTAGAGCTATCGCAACGTTATATTACCGAACGCCAATTGCCCGATAAGGCGATAGATTTGATAGATGAAGCTGCCTCTAAACTGAAACTGGAGCTCAACTCTGTGCCAGAGGAGTTGGATGAGTTAGAACGGAGAATTAGACAATTAGAGATTGAACGCGAGGCTATTAAGATAGAGAATGACAGTGATAAAATATCGGATTTAGGGAAGAGAATCTCTGATTTGCAGGAGGAGAGGAACGTAATGTCGGCACGGTGGCATGCCGAGAAAGGGATTGCGGAGCAGATTCAGAATTTGAAGAGCAACATTGAGCAACACAAGTTGGAGGCCGCAGAAGCGGAGCGGCAAGGAAATTATGGATTAGTTGCCGAGATTAGATACGGCCGTATTAAAGAGGCAGAAACGAAAATAGAGCAACTCGAGAAAGAGTTGTTGCAGTTACAAGCGCACGGAGCCATGATTGACGAAGAGGTGAATGCGGAGGATATTGCGGAGGTAGTGGCTCGTTGGACAGGTATTCCTATAACCAAGATGTTGCAGAGCGATAAAGAGAAGTTGCTCTTTTTAGAGGAGAAGCTACACGAGCGTGTGGTAGGCCAAGAAGAGGCTATTGGGGCGGTTGCCGATGCCATTCGACGTGGGCGTGCGGGGCTTCAAGATGCACGTAGACCCTTGGGGTCGTTTATATTTATGGGAACCACTGGTGTTGGGAAGACTGAGTTGGGGAAAGCGCTAGCACAATATCTCTTTAACACTGAAGATGCACTCATACGTTTTGACATGAGCGAGTTTCAGGAGGCACATTCGGTATCGCGACTTATTGGGTCGCCCCCAGGATACGTGGGTTATGACGAGGGGGGGCAACTTACCGAAAAGATTAGAAGGAAGCGCTACGCCGTTGTATTATTCGATGAAATTGAGAAAGCACACCCCGATATCCTAAACATACTCTTACAAGTACTAGACGACGGCAAACTCACCGATAATAAAGGGCGCGTAGCCGATTTTAAAAATACGATTATTATAATGACCTCCAATATTGGGTCGGATATTATTCAAGACAATTACTCCGATGGCGGCAATTACTCTGATGACGAGGTGTTTGAACGGACTAAGACTGAAGTGAATGAGCAACTGAAGAAGAGTCTTCGTCCTGAATTTTTGAATAGGATTGATGAGATTGTAATGTTTCAGCCTCTTTCAAAAAAGGAGATTAAAGAGATTATTAAACTGCAAATTGCCGATGTAAATCAATTGTTACAGGATCAAGGGTATTCCATAGAATTTTCGAAGTTTGCGCTCAATTTACTGGCAGATCTTGGTTACGATCCTGTGTACGGCGCTCGTCCGTTAAAGAGGGTTATTCAGAAGAAGGTACTCAATGAAGTATCTAAAATTTTGCTTATGGGGAACATCTCCAAGAATCAAAAAATAAGGGTAGATTCTTTTGAAGAAGGGGAATTTGTATTTTTTGTTGAATAAAAATTGCAAAATCAAATTTGTAAAAAAGGGGCTCAATTGAGCCCCTTTTTAGGTATAATAAGAGATATTATATTCGTTATTGCTTTATAAAACGAAGTGTTACTTCTCCTTTTTCAGTGGTAATACGTGCAAAGTAGATGCCCGTTTCTAGCGATTGAATATTAATGGTATTTTGCATTTGGGCGATAATAGTTACCGTTCTACCAGTCATATCTAAAATTTCTACCTGCGAGATGGTAACATCGGTGGCTTGTATAGTAATTGAAGCGGTTGCTGGGTTAGGATATAGTGAAACTATGTTCGCTAATTCGCGCTCTTGGATGTTAGATGGTATAGAGAAAAAGACATCTAATATTTCGTTCTGTGTTAACGCTGGGAATGTGTAGCTGTTCTCTTCGAAAGGTGTTATTACTCCAGATACTCTCACACTATCTACTAATGCATTTGCATTTGGAGTGAATTCATACGTTGGCATTGCGCCACCATTGTATTGCGATGTGCCCGATGGATTGATAGTACCAGGGCCGTGTGCCGTAGCGATAATAGAAAACATTTGCGACATTGTAGTGGCAGTAATAGGTGCTTCAGGTGCCCATGTACTCACCTCTTCTCCACATACACTTTGTACTTGAATTTGGTAGCTTGTTCCAGCTTCGAGATCTTCAATTGTGTAAGGGCTTTGTGTAGCGGTATTGTTCGACCAAGCGCCACTTGTTCCTTCGCGGTGGCGAATATTATATTCGTTGCTCTCTCCTACCCATGAAACGGTGATAGAGGTATAACTTTCAGAGACAGCAGCTATATTAGTAGGTGCAGGACATTCAGATACCTCAGAAGTTGTAAAGGTAGTAGAACCCCAATCTGAATAAACTCCATCGCCGCAGTTAGCTCTAACATACGCGGTGTACTCCATAGATGCAATAAGTGCAGTAAAAGTATAGGTAGGCGACGAAGTTACATCCATAACATCACCGTTTTCACCTAAGCGCACTTGCCATGCTGTTTCTGTACTTGGTGTCCAAGTTAAAGTTGCTTCGTTGCTAGTAATGTCTGAGGCAGAAATATTGATAGGAGTATCGCAATCTGGAGTGATTGTTCCTAAGGGGTTAACAATAAAGTTGTCGATATGAAGATCGTTATCTGGCTCAGTGGCTAACGACTCGGTATATAATCCTACTTTTACAACTCCACTGTAAGGGATTTCATTATCGTCTACAAGTTCAACAACCACGTGTTGTTGTGTACCTAATGCCATAAATCCTTGAGGCGAGCTATCGTCGTGTGCCCAAACGGTGGCGTTAGCTGCCGACCAAGTTGCGCCATTGTCGAGCGAAATAACCACTGCAAATCTATCATCGTTAGATACTTCAGGGGCGTTAGTAGTGTTATATGCCGTAAGTTGCACATCAAATTCTACTTGAAATGCATTTGTGCCATCTCCTAAGTTGATAGATGGAGAAATTAACCACTCATAACTATTGATATAATAGATGTTTACTTTAGCATGGTTGTCGGTAATATTTCCTCCTAAGTTAGCAGAGTTCATTTCCCAACGACTACTATTTTGGGTAAATACTACATTTCCTTCCGCAGGTAAAATACCTGTCTTCTCTTCCCAACAAGTAGGGGTTACGCTATTAAATGTTTCTACAGCAGTTGGCGCCATTAGGGCAGCACACGGGGTTGAGAAGTTGAGCGTAGTACTCCAGTTAGAGATATCACTAGCAGCACAATTAGCTCTCACTCTTACATTGTATGCCGTGTTTGGTGTTAAACCTGTAATAGTGTGAGTGGTATTGTTAGTAACTTCACTGTTCCAAGTGCTACTTCCATCTTCTTTATACTCTAATGTCCATTCAGTAGCATCGGTACTCATAAAGCTAACTTCTGCCTGTGTAGCTTCAGTATTGAAACTTAGCAGTGATAATTCTGTTGGGGCGCTACAGGTGGCAGCTTGGAGCACAACGTTATCTACCGTACCGGCAGGATTTGCAGCAAATTCATTTGCAGCATCGAAATCGTTTCTCCAATGGAATAATAGTCTCCAAGTATTGCCTGCTAATTCTGGGAATTGTGCGGTTGAGATATTGAATGCCGCTTGTTGCCAAGTGCTTTGTTGCGATAACCAATGTTCACCCTCGCCACCTGAGTAGTTTCCTATTTGTCCGCTAGCATCTAGTCCACTAGGGAGTAATTGTCCCGCTACGATTCCAGTAGCAGGATCTACAAAATAAACTCTTAAGAAATCATGAACCGCGCTGTTACCCATGGCTTTCCAATCGAAAGTAAGGGTTAGTTCTGTAACACCTTCTCCAATTTCTACATCTCTGTATGCGTAGATGTATGTATTATTACTACTATTTGCTGCTAATGTATAGTTGTTGTTATCGCCATTATCGTTACTTACATAAAGGCCGTTGCTACCACCCATTGTAGTGTTTACACTATCGGAATTTAGAGAAGAGCCAATATGCCATTGGTTAGCAGTGGTTCCGTTTACAAGTATCCAGTTTGCATTTTCTTCACCATTTTCAAAATCGCAACTAAAAGGAAGCGTAGCAGAAACTGCGTTGGTAGAGAAAGTAACAGGATCGGTCCAAATAGAGGTACTGCTTCCACAATTAGAGCGTAACCAAAGGGTGTATGTAGTTAATGGAGATAAATTTGTAATGGTTTCCCCAATTTCACTTAAAGTGTTGGGCGTTCCTTCATCAGGATTTGTGATGGTAGGTTCACTGCTTATAACATATTCCCATGATGTAGCGGTGCCATGCTCCACAAAGTTAACAGTGGCTTCTGTACCTGTAATATTGCTAATAGATAAACCTGTAGGTCTATTACAATCAGAGTATGGTAATACTACAAAGTTGTCGATATGCAGATCGCTATCTGGCCCTGTGACTGTCGACTCTCCATAAATTCCAATCTTTACCAGCCCTTGATATGGGTCTCCCATAGCATCTTGTAGTGCAATAATGACATGTTGTTGTTCTGCTAAATCATTGAAATTTCTTTCTGCAGTTTCTTCAGTACTCCAAATGGTAGCGTTGGCTGCTGCCCATGTTGCTCCGTTGTCTGTTGAAACTACTACTGCAAATCTATCGTCAGAAGATTGCGCTGGTGCCGCAGTGGTGTTATACCCAGTGAGTTGCACATCGAATTCTACTTGAGAAACGGCACCATCATTACCTAAGTTAATAGTAGGAGAGATAAGCCAATGAGGGCTATTTGCAGAGTATACATTAAACTTTGCATGCGAAGTAGTGATATTTTCTCCTAAGTTAGTATACGACAAGTTCCAACTGGTACTAGGATTAGTGAGCGCAATAGTGCCTTCTGTTGGTAGCATTCCACTTTTTCTTGTCCAGCATCCTGGAGGAACAGCAGTGAATGTTTCAATAGCAGTAGGAACGGTTAACGCAGCACAAGGGGTAGTAAATGTAAGGGTATTACTCCAGTCAGAAGTATCTCCCTCACTACAGAACGTGCTAACTCTTACATTATAGGAAGTATTAGGCATTAAATCTGCGATAGTATAAGTAGTTTCATAAATGTGCGCGCTGTTCCAGGTGTCATCACTGCTTTGTTTGTGTTGTAGAATCCATTCATAACCTAGTTCGTCGGTGAAGGTAACAACCGCTTCGGTAGCAGCTTCGTTGGTGCTCACTAGGGTAGTTGCGGTTGGCATAGGGCAAGCTGGTGCAGCTAATACAATATTGTCCACGGTTGCAGCAGGGTTGTTCGCTTGGGTAACAGAAGAGTGATGCTCATTTCTCCAATGGATGACTAATCTCCATCTGTTACCTGCCAATGAGGCAAACTGATCTGCTAAGATTCTGAACTCTGCTTGTTGCCACGTGCTTTCTTGTGATAACCAGTGTTCGCCAGTGCCTCCTGAGTAGTTGCCTATTTGGGCACTAGCATCAAGCCCATTAGGAAGATGTTCTCCCCCTACAATGTTTGTGGTTGGGTCTACAAAATAAACTCTAATAAAATCGTTAACAGCTCGGTTCCCCATCGCTTTCCAATCGAAAGTAAGGATGAGTTCTGTAGTTCCTTCATCCACCATAAAATCTCTATAGGCGTATATATAAGTATTATTTGAAGCACTAGTTGCATGACTGAAGTTATTAGTATTACCTTCATCATTCGATACATAAAGGCCGTTCATTCCCCCTTCGGTAGTGTTAACACTATCTGGCTCTAAAGAAGAGGCAATATACCATTTGTTATCGG
>CAYJOY010000026.1:8002-13801 GCA_964371885.1 uncultured Lentimicrobiaceae bacterium
CTATTTACAATAACCCACTCATTGTTTTCGTATCCATCTTCAAAATCGCAAGCGTAAGGAATTGTAGCGGCAGTAGAAAAAGTTCTAAAAGTAACAGGCTCTGTCCAATTAGAAGGACCGTCTGTACATGAAGATCTCATCCATAATGTGTAATCTGTACTTGGAGTTAACCAAGGAATAATCTCCCCAGTGGCGCTAATGGGAGTAGCACTTCCTTCATCTGGATTAGTTATACTTCCATCTATATCGAGTACATATTCCCATTCGGTAGCCGTTCCATTTTCGATAAAATTAAGGGTAGCCTCTTCCGATCCTACATTAGTAACTGCCACGGAGGAAGGACGTATACATGAAGTGTAAGACAGTACTGCAAAATTATCGATGTGTAAATCGTTATCAACATCATTAACTGTAGATTCACCATAAAGCCCCACTTTGATAGCTCCTTGATATGGGTTTCCATCTCCGTCTTGTAGTGCTATGGTTACATGTTGTTGTGTGGCTAAACTGTTAAAATCTCTGGCAGCTCCTTCTTCGCAACTCCAAATGGCAGCGTTGGCAGCCGACCAAGAGACACCGTTATCGGTTGAGATTACCACTGCAAATCTGTCATCGTTCGATGCAGCAGGTGCTTCTGTATTGTTGTAATCCGTTAATTGCACATCAAATTCTAATTGATATAACGTGCCATCTTCTCCTAAGTCAATAGTAGGAGAAATAAGCCAATTATAGCGCGCGGTACTATATATATTCAGTTTAGTGTGTACATCTACAATAGCACCCCCGAGGTTTAAACTAGAAGTAAACCAAGAGCTAGAATTTCCTACTAAGGTATCTGGTCCTAGAGCTGTTAGTTGGCCTACTTTTGCTTCCCAACAGGTTGGAGGCGTAGTATTAAATTCTTCTACAGCAGTTGGTGGTATTAGCAGGTTACATGGAGTGGAGAAAACGTGCACACCACTCCAGAGTGAAGTGTCTTCGTAGTTACAAACAGAGGCAACGCGAACATTATAGTTGCTTCCATGTTCAAGATCATATATAACTACATTTCCAGAACCATCGGTAGTGCTCACTTCCTCCCACGTAGAAGAGGAAGAAAGCCTGTATTGGATTAACCATTCCATAGGATCGATGTTTTCTTCTACCCAAGCAATGGTCGCCTCGTTGGGCAAAACGTTACTAGTTGTAACATTTTCAGGGGCTATGCAAGTGTACGGAGTTGTAAATGAAACTATTGTAGACCATGCTGAAGAATCGCCAGAAGTACAAACCGACATTACGCGTACGTTATAAGTAGTATTCGGTTCTAGTTCACCGGTGCCAAAAGAGGCTTCAACAACATCTGAATAATACACGTTATCTGAATCTTCCCAACTTACATTGGCTTCTTTGTATTGCACTATCCATGAAGTATGCGATTCATCTGCACTCCATTGAATAATAGCACTATTGGCTTCCACTTCTTGCACACTTAGTTGACTTACGGGCCAGCAATAATCTCCTGATAAAGGGCCATATTCTAAGGTGAGTTTAGGGGTAAAATTTTGAGGGCCACCTCCGTAGGTGTTGTACTCGTAACGAGAGGAGCCTGGAGCGGCAATACCATAAAAATAAGCGTCGCTATAGTCACCAATAGTACTCGTAAAGTCTAACAAAAGATTGCCCCCTGTATAGATAAATGGAGACGCTAATTCTATTTCAAAAAGGGTGCCATTCACCCAACTCGAAATAGGGGTAACGGTGGCTACTTCTACTGCGTTGCTACTAAGAGTAACATGATCAGACAAAAGCGTGCTCTCCGAGGTAATATCCATTGTTACTGTTACAGACGAACTCCAACTAGAGAGTGCTGGGGGAGGAGAACTTAAATAGAAGGTTAGCTTAGTGATAGCGGAACCTTGCATGGCGGCGAGCATCGACTCGGCATAAATCATTTGATTGTGTTGAGGAGCATCTAGGTAATTCCCGTATACGGGAAGAAAACGGTTAGTGGTTGTACCATCGGCTACCGTAAGTTCGCTTTGTGAATAACTGCTCGAAGCAATGAAAAAGGCAACGAGAAAAAGTAGTAATTTTTGCATAAATTAATAACGTTGGTTAATAAATTGGTTAATTTGTTGGTTAATATTTCTAAAAAAACAGACTGCTAAACTACAAAATAAAACCGATAGATATTACAAAAAAAAAGAGAAAATATGTTTTTTTTCTTTATTATTGAGTACAACCGTATTAATCCTAGATATTACAGGATAATTGGGGAGGTTCTCTATTTAACATTTATTAAGAAATTCTATAATCGTTTTATTTTAGAAGATTTTCAAGGATATTTTACAAAAAAGCATCTTGAAGAATGGTCTCATTTTCGCTGCACGAGAACAAAAAAAGCCGACTCTTATTGGTGCGAGCCGGCTTATTTGAGATGGCGTTTTTAGCAATGATTGTTACCCATTATAAATCTTTCTGAGGGAACATATTTTCCCACCAGTTATCATCTTCTTGCAAATATTTTGCGAACCAGGCCGTAATTGCTTTTGTCCATTTTATTTTTTTATCGTATGCTGCCATCACGTGATCTTCGTCGGCAATGGTTACAAACTCTACTGGTTTTCCTAATATTTTCAGAGCGGTATACATTTGCCAGCTTTCGCCAACGGGCACATTGGTATCGTTGGCACCGTGCAACAATAGTAGTGGTGTATTTACTTTATCGGCATTGAATAATGGGCTATTTTCGGTGTATAAGTCCCAGTTGTTCCAGGGGTAGCTTTCGGCAGACGCCGCGCCGCTGTAACCATATCCCCAATAGCCTTCTCCCCAATAGCTTGATAACGAGCTAATACCTGCATGCGAGATGGCAGCGGCAAAAATATCGGTTTTCGTTTGTAGGTACATGGTCATAAATCCGCCGTACGAAGCACCTATACAGCCCACTTTTTCGCTATTTACGAAGGTGTGCGCTTTGCAGAACTGTTCTGTTCCTTGAATAATTTCCTGAGCCGTATATTCTCCCCACGCATTTACGTGGCGCGCCGAAAACTCTTGCCCAAAACCTATAGCACCGCTTGGCTGTAATACATATACCACGTAGCCAAGGCTTGCCCAATAATGGAAATTCCAGTTAGTTCCGAAGTAGCGTTGCACCGGCGTTGTTCCTCCATAGTAGTACACAATCATTGGATATTTTTTGCTTTCATCGAAATTATAAGGGAGGTAATAACGACCTATGATGGTGGTGCCATCCTTGGCTTCGAAATTCCAATCTTTGCACGCACCTAACGAAATTGTTGCCATACGTTCAGCCGTTGGATCAGCAATTTTCTTCGAGTCATTATTTGCCATATCATAACTATATCCAATAGTTGGATGCGATACCGACTGCCCCCAGTATACCATCGTTGTTGCTTGGGTAGCCATATCGAAGCCCATGGTAACTTCTACATTAAAAGGCAACTTCTCAAATTTTTTATTGGCAACCGAATAGCTATAAATGTTTTCACAATCCTTATCTACCACTTTAAAATAAATATTGTTGTTTAATGGCGACCAATAACTACTCTTAATAGACGGGTCGAAATTTTTCGATATTGGTTCTACGCTCTTAGTTGCTAAGTTGTAAAGAAATGCTTGCCCATCGTAATTGTTGGCAATTTTATGTTTTCCACAATTTTTTCCAATGTTATCGAAAGCCTCTGGTGTTGCGCTTATTAGCAACTGTTTCCCATCTGGAGAAAATGTAGCAGAATATACAAACTTCTGATTAAAGGCAATTGTATCCAATGCAAAAGTTTGTAAGTTCATTCTAAAGATTGAGTATTCAGAAAATGGTCTCTCCGTCATTTTCGATCTCGAGCAGCTATACAATATATAATTTCCATCTTGGCTAATATCGTTCAAATAGGTAGATTTATGACCGAAAGTAAGTTGTTGTAACATCTCCGTATCTAAATCAAAGAGATATAAAAATGAGCGATCTCGCCAATTTTTCATTCTGTCGTGTGGTTCAATATAGCGGTAAAGATTGTAAAAATTAAAAATTCTTCTGTAGGTGCCCATTGGAAACTTCCATCTTTTGGAATCTTATTACAAACAACTGTTTCTTCGAATGTTACAGGGTTAAATGTTTTCAAAACCCTCTCTTCACTTATTGTTTCGGTAAAATAGAGCAAATCCGATTTTGGCATCCAAGTGTAAGAGGTTTTTGGGAATCGGAGCAATACTTTTTGAGAGGCGCGTTCTAATAGTTCGGCAAAATAGGTGGTTTTTTCACCCCCTTTATGAGTGGTGTAGTATTTATTAAGGATATATTTTCCCGAAGGAGAAATAGTCATTTGCGACAAGTAGGTTCCCTCTAAGTTTTCTGCAAAATTTATAGGTTTAGTGGCACTTTCTGTTAATGTAATATTTTGATAATTGGTAGAATCTGTTAATATTTTTGCTGTAAAGATTGCCGATTCTTTCTTCTCCTCTTTTTTGGCTAAAAACTTCAGGGTAACATGATACATGTTAGGGTCGAGCGTTAGAGCAACTTTCGTTTTAGCAGCATTGCACAAGCTATCTTCTACCGTTGTTTTCTCTTTTTTCATTTCGCCGTTAATAAAAATTTGCACCATATCTGGCGTTTCTATCTGTAGCGACGTTTCTATAAATTTATGAGCTATCATGTTAAAATTCACCACATAAAACTGCAATTCTTCAGCAGATTTATCTATAATGAAAGTTCCATCTTCGTTAGCATTTACCGTTTTTTCTAATTTATTTTCTATCGAAATTTGCGATTTTAGCAACCTTTTTTGGTGAAAGGCATTGCCATTATTATCGGTTGTATCGTTTAAAATGGGATTTTTAATAGGGTACTGTCCGAAAAGTTCTACCTTTTCAACAACAATTTCGTGTTTTTTGTTCACTTTACCTTTTTCATCTTGCGCTATCCCTACGGTTGCAAAACATAAGGCTAATAAAATAATTAATGTTTTTTTCATAATTTTTAATGGTTTTGCTTCTAGCCGATAGCTATTGGCTCTTTTTAATTATTTAGGTTTTAATTTTTGTATTCTTAATATTATTTTACGTACAACACTTTATTAGGGTCCCACTTCTCTTTTATTTTTGTTTCGCCTTTAGGGTATCCCATCGGGATAACGCACAGAGGCACCCATTCATTACTTAATGGGATGTTGTTTTGCACCACTGCAATTCTATCGTCGTAAGGGAATGCTGCTGTCCAAACGGCTCCTAACCCTAAAGCATGGGCAGCTAGCAGGATATTTTCGGTTACTGCCGAGCAGTCTTGCACCCAAGAGTTTGAGGCTACTGTATCGCCGTACACTACAATAGCGAGCGGTGCTTCTAGCAACATCTTGGCGTATGGCAAACCGCTGGCCATAGAATCTAAGCAGGCTCTATTTTCAACCACTACCAATTTCCAAGGTTGTAAATTTCGCGCTGTTGGTGCCGCCATGCCCGCTTTTAAAATTTTCTCTATGGTAGAAGATGCCACTACAGAATCGGAATAACTTCTTACACTACAACGTGTTAAAATATTATCTATAATCACATCCGATTCTTCTCGCACCTCTGGAGGTGCCACCGCACTGGTTTTATTTACATTCTGCATAATCACTATTATTAATAAAACTATTGATGCTACCGCAATTGTTATTCTTAAAATGGCTTTCATTTACTTGTAAAGTTCTTGTTGTTAAAAGGTTAATTTAATTTCCTATTCCTTAAAAAAGAAAAAGAAAAGGAGACGAAAATAATAAAAATTTTTACACTTTACGTGTTTTATTTTTTTTAATT
>CAYJOY010000027.1:0-9011 GCA_964371885.1 uncultured Lentimicrobiaceae bacterium
TTATCAGTTTTTCTATCTTCTTCTATTCCATTTTGAAAGATTCACGCGCTTTTTTGCGCAACACGGCGCCGCATTCCTCTTTGTTTCATGCTTCTTGTTTTTTTATAGTTTATTTTTGTGTTATTTTCCATCTTCCTAATATCCAACACTATAAACATCTATTATTTTCATAAAAAAATAAATGCTTAATTTTTCAAGGTGTTCTCTACTTAACCAACTTCACCTTTTAATAACCACGCAAAATTACACTTTTATTTGAATAATGGGGTTAATGGTCGCATCTTTAGCATATTCCACCATCAGCATACTTCCCCCATCCACAATACAGCCCCAGTTTTAATCAGTAAACATGGGGCTGTATTGAATAGAATGGTGCAAATTCTTTAACCATTTTTGCAGAATTTGCATGGTCGATTTTAGCTTATAGTTCCACCGCAAACAACGCTGCTTCTGCTAAGGCGCGCTCCTTCTGCATGGCATAAAGCTCTTCTAGTACATCGTAATAGTATTGACTTTCTAGCAAATAGTTGAGCAAATTTAACGCGCCACTATCCAATGCTTTCTTTAGTAATGCTTCATTGTTATAGTTAACGAGCGCACTTTGCATGTTGTTAATAGCGATGTTGAGTTGTTGCGTTTGCTGAAACAAGGAATATAGCTGATTGTACCACGCTATTTTTTGGTGGTGCGCTGTGGCTTGTGAGGCTGCCACCTCGGCTTTTGCTAGCTTTACACTATTTTTATTTTCCCACAATGGGATGGTGAACCCTACTGCAAACCCTTTAAAAGCTTCTCCACCAGCTAATACGGTTTCTTGTGCATACCCAGCGGTTAATTTTGGAAGTGCCATGGCACGGTTTACCTGTACCTCTTTTTCGCGCAGCGCTACCTCTCCTTTTACGTAGGCCAATATGGGATTTTTCTCGGAGGCAGTGGCGTACCAGCTCTCGAAAGTTTCGGCAAGAGGAGCCGGTGTAAACGCTTCGGTAGGCCATACCACAGGCAAATTTCCGTTAAGTGCCTGCAAAGAAGCGTGCAATCTTTGTTGCTCTAATGTAACTTGTGCCAATGCTTGCGTTACAGCTACCAGATTCAATTCGGCCTTATTCTGCTCTATGGCGCTCGCCTCACCGCTTTGTGTACGCTTTCTATAGGCTTGTGCAATCTCTTCGGCATGTTGCACCCGCAACGCATACTCTCTTGCTAACGCATTGTTATACGTGAGTTCTATACACAATTGTTTGGCTTCCAGCAAAATATTCATCCTTTCAGCTTTGTATAAATAGGCTATGTTTTGTATCTCTAATGCTGCACGTTGGTTTTTATATACGTATGCTGATGGGAAATCGATAGTTTGCGAAACACTAAAGTCTATTTTATTAGCATTCACTACAGGGTTTCCCCATAAATAGTTAAATTCTATCTCGGGGTTTTCGGGTAAGATATTGGTTTTGGCTGCTATTTTTTGCGCCTCGGTTTGCTTTAGTAATGCCACTAACTGGGTGTTGTTACTTTCTATCTGTTGCAAAACAGTATCGTAAGGGGTTTGGCCGCTTACCATTTGCGCTACACAAAAGGTGGCTACTAATGTTATGATGATTCTCCGTTTCATTGTTTTCTTTTGTTAAATAGTTCATAAATAATGGGTACAACATATATGTTAAGGAGTGTAGAGGTGAGCAGCCCACCGAGCACCACTACTGCCATCGGGCTCTGAATTTCGTTTCCGGCCTTATCTCCATTAATTATTAAAGGGATTAATGCTAAAGAAGATGTTAAAGCGGTCATAATAATAGGGTTAAGACGATCGATTGAACCTTTTCTCACCACCTCGTGCAAAGGAGCACCATCACTTTTCAGCTTTTGATATCGCGATATGAGTAATATTCCGTTTCGCGTAGCGATACCAAATAGGGTAATAAAACCTATAATGGCGGGAATACTGATTATTGCAGTGGTGAAAAAGATGGCGAACACCCCGCCTATTAAAGCAAGGGGTAAGTTGGTAAGCACTATCAATGCTAATGTAGTATTCTTAAATTCGCCGTATAATAGTAAGAAAATTACTGCAATGGCTATTAAAGAGGTGATTAATAATATTAACGACGCTCTTTGTGCACTTTCAAATTGCCCGCCGTATTCAATTCTCCATCCTTCTGGCAGGGTAATATTGTTATCGATTGCTTTTTGAATGTCGTTAACTACCCCTTCCAAGTCGCGTCCACTTACGTTAGCAGAGACCACTATTTTGCGTTGAACATTTTCGCGACTAATGGCGTTAGGTCCCCCTACAGAAACAATATCAGCCACCTCTTCTAAAGGAACTTTCCCCCCTTGGTCGGTATCGATAAGGGCGGTACGAACTTGGTCTATTTTTTCTGTGTAGTTGTGGTTAAGACGTAAAACAAGGTCGAAGCTACGTTGTCCTTCGTAAATATCGGCAATTTTTTCACCTGCGAATGCTTGCTCTATAAATTGGTTGAATTGTTCAATGGTAATGCCGTAGCGTGCCAACATTCCGCGCTTTGCTCTAATTTGCAACTGCGGTGTTTCTGTAAGTTGCTCCACACTAACATCTACCAATCCATCTATATCGGAAATAGCATTTTGAATTTGATTTCCCACAATGAACATTTTGCTTAGGTCGGTGCCAAACAATTTAATGGCAATATTAGCGCGCGTACCCGAGAGCATGTGGTCGATACGGTGCCCTAGTGGTTGCCCTACCGTAGAGGCGATGCCTGGAATTTGAGACAATGTTTCGCGCACCTCCTCCATTAGTGCTTCTCGAGGACGGTCTAGCAGTTGAAAATTAACATCTATTTCGGCGCTATTGGTTGCTTGAGAGTGTTCGTCGAGCTCTCCCCTACCCGTTCGCCTGGCCGTAGAGGTTACCTCTGGAATTTTGAGCAACTCCGTCTCTATTAATCTGCCTAATTGCGCACTTTCTGTGAGTGTAATGCCCGGTTTGGTAACAGCAGATATCACCAACGACCCTTCGTTGAATTCGGGCAAGAAGCTTCTTCCCATACTGAGAAAAATAGAGATAGCTAGTGCAAAAAAAGCAAAGGCTATCCCCAAAACAGCACCTTTACGACGCAAGGCTATCTCTAAAGAGCGTTGGTAAAGAATAGAGAGCTTTCTTGAGATCCAACTCTCCTTGGTTCTTTTAGAAAGATAATCTTCATTCGATAACATCATTTTACACATAAGAGGCGTAACCGTTAAAGCCACTACAGTAGAGGCTATTAAAGCTACAATAAAAGCAACCCCTAGCGGAATAAGCATCTTTCCTTCCATTCCAGAGAGAAAAAATAGGGGTGCGAAACTTGCCATAATAATAAGAGTGGAGTTAAGGATAGGCATACGTACTTCGTTGGAGGCATCGAATACCACCTGATAAGATGATAACCGCTCGGCAATAGGGCGTTGTTGGTTTTGTTGTAGTCGTTTGTATACATTTTCTACGTCTACTATGGCATCATCCACAAGCGAACCAATGGCAATACACAGTCCTCCTAACGTCATGGTGTTTATATTCATTCCCAATAGGTTAAGAACAATCATAGCAGTAAGGAGCGAAAGAGGGATGGCTAACACCGATATGAAGGTGGTTCGAAAACTTCCTAAGAAGAAAAAGAGGATAATAACCACAAATACCGCGCCCTCCAGCAATGCGCTTCCCACATTATTTACGGAGGATGATATAAAGTCGGCTTGACGGAAAATTTTGGTATCCATTTTCACATCTGGCGGCAGCGATTTTTGAATTTCTCGTAAGTTTTTCTCTATGTTTTCTGTAACGCGTAGCGTGTTAATGTTCGGTTGTTTCGAGATAGATAGTATTACCGCTGGGTTTCCGTTTTGGGAGGCTTCTCCCATTTTTACTGCGCTTCCCACTACTACGTCTGCAACATCTGCCACTACCACCGGTTTTCCACCTGAGCGTTTTACAAAGGTGTTTCCAAGCTCATCGAGTTGCGCGGTGCGCGCCATTCCTCTCACCATATATTCATTGCCGTAGTCGCGAACTACGTTCCCCGAGGAGTTGTTGCTAAAGCTTCGCCCCACCTCTTCAAGTTCTTGCATGGTTACTCCATAGCGCAACATTTTCTGCGGGTCTGCCAATATTTGATACTGTTTATAGTCGCCACCTATTATGGTTACTTGCGACACGCCACCCGTAGCGAGTACAGCTGGTTTAATCACCCAATCGGCTAAAGTTCTAAGTTCCAACATAGAGGTGGTGTCTGCTTGCAAGCCCACAAATAGAATTTCTCCCATTATGCTCGACTGCGGCGCGAGTGTAGGCACCACATCTGAGGGGAGCACATTGCTAAGGGTAACCATCTTTTCGCTCACCACCTGGCGCGCGCGGAAAATGTCGGTTCCCCAATCAAATTCCACCCAAACAAACGAGTACCCTTGTTGAGAGGAGGAGCGTACTCGTCGTACATCGGTGGCTCCATTCACAGCCGTCTCTATAGGGAAAGTAACTAGGCGTTCTACCTCTTCTGCTGCCATTCCATGTGCATCTGTCATTACCACTACAGTAGGCGCCGTTAGGTTCGGAAATACATCAATGTCCATGCGTGTTGTAGTAAAGCCACCAATTGCGATGGTTACTACCACTCCCAACAACACTAATAGCTTGTTGTTGAGAGAGAATTTAATAATTCTTTCTAACATAGTAATCTCCTTTCTAATGAACGTGTCCGGAATGCGGATCGAGTGCCCCAGCAGCTTGTGCTAGTTTCACAAGGATGGCCCCTTTCGAAACCACTCGCTCGCCCTCTTGCAATCCTGCCACTATTTCGGTGCGTACCCCATCACTGTTCCCAACCGTAACCTCTGTTTTTTCAAAAAGTTCAGGGGTGAGTTGTCGAAAAACAAAAAAGTTCCCCATCTCTTCAACGAGCGCCGTTCGTGGCACAGTAATTACCTCGTGCTGGCTTGCTGTTTGAATGTACATCTCTACAAAACTGCCTGGCAACAGTGCCTGCGTGTTTTCTACCTGAAACATTACCGTAAGTAGCGGATTATCTTCTTCTATAGTTTGACTATAGGAGAGCAATTTTCCCGATAGCTCCTCAAGAGAGCACATTTTGCCACCGCTGGTTGGCTTTAAGTTTGCTCCAGAAATTTGCGATAAATTGGGATAATATCTAGGAGCAACATCTGCGCGCACTAATAGTTTACGATTTTGAGCTACCACTGCTAGCAGTGCTCCCGCCTCAACATATTGTCCGTTGCTTACCAACACTTCGGTAATATAACCGCTGAGTTGTGCAGCTACCACTTGCCCATTCTCTGAGAAATTTTTTCTTAGATTTTGATATTTAGTTTCTGCTTGTAAGAATTGCGATTCTGCCTCAACAAACTCTGTTTGCGTTATGATGCGCTCTTCTATTAATAGTTTTTTTCTTTCGTATTCTGCTTTTGCCCGTTCATATTCTATTCGTGCTTGATTATAAACCACCCCCATATTCGTTTCAGCCATAGCTGAGCTTTCAATAGTAAAGAGTGTGGTGTGTGCCTCTACCGCTTTCCCTACAAGAATATCGTTGGCTACAAAGGTAACTATTCCACTTGTTTTAGCCACCACTTGTTTTCTATCGCCTTGTGCTGGCAATATTTGTGCTGTAGTGTGAATAACCTCGCCCAGCGGTTCCATTTTTGCCTTTTCTGTTGCAAAATCTATCTTCCAGCTTTGCTCTTTAGTAAAAGTAGCTCCGTGACTACTCTCTACTATTGCGTCGGCGGCAGCATGGTCAGCACCATGAGCATCGGCGTATACTCTTATTGGCACCTCTATTCTTGCGTCTCCTTCTGGGCTCTCAATCTCAAAAAGTAATGTGCCGCGCCCAGCTACTGTGGGGGTAAGTTCAAAGTAATAAATGCCCGGTTTTGTGGGCGACGATAACTTTTGTCTAATTCCACTCTTCTCTATAATAATACTCGTGGTAACAGAACCTGTGGTGAGAGGCTTAAAATTGGAAAGATGGGTAAAGTGAGCCAAAATATTACTCGTGCGACCTAAAACGAAAGGGCGCGCCTCTGCAAATAATTCGTAAGTAGTATCGTATGCCGTAATTTGTAGATGCTCATCATGGTGATGTTCTTCGTGAGTTGCGCCCCCTTTTTGGGCGCAACTTCCTAGTACAAGTGCCACAATTAGCAGCACCGTTATATTTTTAATTAACTTCATAGTGGTATCCTCCCTATTAATGTTTATGATCTCCACCATGGTCATGATCGTGGTCATGGTTGTGCTCGTGCTCATCGCCATGATCATGTTTATGTCCATCTTCATGATTATGATCACAGTGCGAAGCGGCATCAGTATGCTCTCCTTTGCAGCCTTCGTGTGCAGTGGCACACTCTCCATCTACTGTAAAAGACTCTTGTTCTATAGTTTCTGCTTCATCATGACTCGTGTGGATAGTTCCATCTTCATGTACATGTGTAGATGACTCTTGAGAGGTGGTATTGCCACATGAAAGGGTTAATAAAGACATTAATATGCTAATTAAGGCTATGTTTAAATTTTTCATCTTGTTAATTTTTGTTAAGTTTATATTTTTTATTGAAAATGGTTGTGACAATAATTTTCAACCATTTAATATGATTCCCCATTATAAGGGCTTTTTTTATTCTATAAATTATGATACGAATTTTGAAAGAGAGTGTAACAACACTTACTCTTACACCCTTACCTCACTGTTCTCTCTTATTCTTAAGTACAAGAAAGCGAATAACGGTGTAGGAGTTCTCCGAAAGGTTCCATATTTATAGAATTTTCTTAATAAAAATTAACAGGCTGGGGGACCACGTGTAACAGGTACACCTATACTAGGTGCTGTGGTCGAATGTTCGAGGAAAGGCGGTTCGCTCTCTCTCTCAATAATGGATTGGTTATAGTTTAGCGCTGTATTCCAAAAGTATAGCAGCGCGAAGGTAGGCAAATCGTGGGGAGCTGCATCCCATTTTACACGAGGGCTAGGCACCATTGCATAATCTAGATGGCAATCGCTGTGGGCTATATCACTGCAAGGAACATCTGTATGATGGTGATGATGGTGCCCATGATGAGAGTGGTGATGATGGTAATGGGTATGATGCGCCTCTTCCGTATTTTCATGGGTAGAATGAACTCCATCATGATGATGATGGGGGAGCACAACATGCGCCACCAACGCAATGTTAGCAAGTAGGAGAAAAAGAAAACATGTAATCCTGCCCATTTTTTTCTTGTAAAAAGTGATAACGCTCGCTTTAAATAATTATTTTGGAAGATACCTATTTTCTACTCTTTTTATTGAGAAATCGTGTTTCGATGTAGGGCACAAAAAAAAGCGAGGCATTAATATAATGTCTCGCTTAGATTATTGATAAGAAAATGGTCTTATAGTACTTCAGGAGCTAAAGAAACTATTTTCATATATTGTTTTTCGCGAAGTTCACGAGCTACTGGTCCGAAGATACGAGATCCGCGCATTTCTTCAGAGGCATTTAATAAAACTACAGCGTTATCATCGAATTTGATATAAGTACCATCAGCACGACGAATATGTTTTTTAGTACGTACAACTACCGCTTTCGATACCGTTCCTTTTTTCACGTTTCCAGAAGGAATTGCACTTTTAATAGTTACAATCACTTTATCGCCCACGCCTGCATAGCGTTTTTTTGTTCCACCGAGTACACGAATTACTAAAACTTCCTTCGCGCCACTATTATCAGCTACTGCTAATCTTGATTCTTGTTGTACCATTACTATCTAGCTTTTTCTATGATTTCTACTAATCTCCAGCACTTACTTTTGCTAAGTGGTCTGGTTTCCATTACTTTCACTTTATCACCGATATTACACTCATTTTTCTCGTCGTGCGCCATCAGTTTAGTGGTTCTTTTCAAAAACT
Source organism: uncultured Lentimicrobiaceae bacterium (assembly GCA_964371885.1). GTDB lineage: Bacteria > Bacteroidota > Bacteroidia > Bacteroidales > WCHB1-69 > CAYJOY01. The sequence continues at coordinate 7,923 of CAYJOY010000027.1, forward strand.
TTCCGTATTTAGGATGTTTAAGCTTACGCTCAACGCTAACTACGATAGACTTATCCATTTTGTTGCTTGTAACAAGTCCTTCTCTTATTTTTCTATTGTTTCTTACTTCTTCCATGATCTATTTTGTTAAGCGTTAATTTCGCGTTTGCGTAATTCGGTTTTCATACGAGCAATTGTTCTGCGTTGCTCTGTTATTTTGTTAGGATTTTCGAGAGGAGTAACCGCATGATTAAGGATCATTTTGCTTAATTGCACTTGCTCTTCTGCCAATCTTTCTTTCAACTCTGGGGTTGAAAATTCTACTATCACTTGTTGTTTCATTTTATTTTTCGTTGTTATGACGAGTGCAAACTCTAATCGGTTAAACTTCTGCTGAATAATCTCTTCTGATGATAAATTTGGTAGCAACTGGTAATTTTTGTGCTCCTAATCTCATAGCTTCTTTAGCTATTTCTAAAGGTACACCGTCCGATTCGAATAAAATTCTACCTGGGCTAACGCGAGCCACGAAATATTCTGGCGATCCTTTACCTTTACCCATACGTACCTCTGCAGGTTTTTTAGTGATAGGTTTATCGGGGAATATTCTGATCCAAAGTTGCCCTTCACGTTTCATATAACGGGTAATAGCCTGACGAGCTGCTTCTATTTGGCGACCTGTGATCCAATGTTCTTCTAATGTTTTGATAGCGAATGAACCGAATGAAATCTCGGCACCACGTTTGGTTATCGCTTTCATTCTACCCTTTTGGGGTCTTCTGTATCTGGTTTTTTTTGGCTGTAACATTATCGTGTGTTTTTCTAATTATTAATTCGCTTGTTGTTTTCTATTATTTCTTCCGCCGCCACGTGGAGAACGTTTCATGCCGCCACCTTTTTGCTCTTTCGCTTCATTAACGATGTTGAAGAAATCTTTCTTACCGTAAACTAAACCTCTACAAATCCATACTTTAAGCCCTATTCTACCGTATGTAGTGTGCGCCTCAGCAGTTGCATAGTCGATGTCTGCTCTTAAGGTATGTAGTGGAGTTCTTCCTTCTTTGAAGTGCTCGGTACGTGCCATCTCAGCACCCCCTAAACGACCAGAGA
>CAYJOY010000027.1:9021-13519 GCA_964371885.1 uncultured Lentimicrobiaceae bacterium
TACCCTCTGCGTTAGAACGCATAGTGTCTGAAATTGCTTTTTTAATCGCTTTTCTATAAGAAACTCTACCTTCAATTTGTTTTGCAATATTTTGGGCAACAAGAACTGCATCTAAGTCAGGACGTTTTACCTCTAAGATATTAATTTGAATATCTTTATCGGTAATTTTTTTCAATTCCTCTTTTAATTTATCAACTTCCATACCACCTTTACCGATGATAAGACCTGGACGAGCTGCAAAACAAGTTACAGTAACCAATTTTAATGTTCTTTCAATGTAAATTTTTGCAATCCCTGCCTTAAAAAGACGCGCATTCAGATAGCGGCGAATTTTGTCGTCTTCTACTATTTTATTGGCGAAATTTTTGCCGCCAAACCAGTTAGAATCCCATCCTCTAGTGATTCCCAATCTTAAACCTACCGGGTTAACTTTTTGCCCCATAATATTTTTATTCTTCGTTATTGTTATTTAATTTGTCGTCTAATACAATGGTAACATGATTAGAACGCTTTCTGATACGATTAGCACGACCTTGCGGTGCTGTTCTTAAACGCTTTAACATACTACCACCGTCTACTACGATAGATTTAATGTAAAGCTGAGCGTCTTCCATTCTTTTACCTTCATTCTTAACCTGCCAGTTTGCAATAGCAGATTTTAAAAGTTTTAATAATTTTTCAGCAGCTTCTCTTCTGCTAAATTTTAACACGTTCATTGCATAATCTACATCTTTTCCTCTAATTACATCTGCCATTATTCTAGTTTTTCTTGGAGACGTTGGATTGTCAACCAAACGCGCCATGTAGATACTTTTTCGCGCTTCTTTTCTTGCTTCTGCCGCTAATCTTTTTCTTGAACCCATCGATTTACGTGTTTTTTCGTTATTTAAAATTCTAATTATCAATCTTTTAAAATTCAATTTCAAGCACATAGTGCCTCTATATGAAATTGGCTGCAAAAATATTAAAAAATTTAATATAAACAATCTAATGTTAAAAAAAAATAGCTTATTTTGTAATTATTTGATAAACCACTAAAAATCAACAATATAAAAACATTGATTTTTGCCTTTTTTTGAGGGGTAGCGCCATTCTGCGATTTTTATGTTAGGTTTATCCATTTTATATACTAGATAAAAACTTCTTTTAATACAGAAAAGCCTCTTATAAAAAGAATTATTTCCACTAACTCTAATTTTAAGTTAATGGAAATAATATCTTTATCGTAATTTTAAAAAATTATGCAATCCTATGGCTTCAGGAGATGTATTTTTCTAAAATTTTTGTTACGATCTCTTCTACATTACATACAGAAGAGTCGAGCACGAGGTCGTAATTGTTTTTATCACTAATATCGATATTGTATAGCGATTTAAAACGTCGCACTTCTACTTGCTGGCGTTCTATTAATGCAGCTGCTATTTGTTCTGGTTGTTCTAGTACGGGGTCGCCCTTTCTCATTTCACGCTCAGAAATACGTTGTGCAGCTACCATAGGTTGTACTGTTATATACACTTTAAACGATGTTGGGACAAAGTGCCAAGCTAATCGGGAGTCGAGCACATATTGCACCTCCGATTCGTTTATCTTCTTCAAAAACCCATCTATATAGTCATCTATATCGCTGTTTTGTTCCGAAAAATAGTTAAGCTCTAGCGTGTTCATCCCTTTACCTTCTGCAATTTTGCGTTGCATAGAGCCTGTTGAGAAGTATTCGTAGTTGAGTCGTTCGCTCAAAATCTGGGCAACGGTACTTTTACCGCTCCCTAAGTCGCCTGTAATTGAGATGCTTTTCATGTTAAAGATGTTTTGTTATTATAAATTGTTAAGATATTGTTTTCTATCCTTTTTTCTAGGTCGATAATTTCTTGCTTAATAAATTTTTCTCCTAAAATTTTTTCATATAGTTCTATGTAACGTTCAGAAATAGAGTTGGTAATCTCGTCGGTCATTTCAGGAACTGTTTGTCCTTCTAATCCTTGAAAGCCATTCTCCATCAGCCATTCTCTTACAAATTCTTTAGAAAGTTGTTTTTGTGGAAGTCCCTGATCGAACCGCTCTTGATATACATCCTTATAGAAGTACCGAGAAGAGTCGGGAGTGTGAATCTCGTCGATAAGGTAAATTTTACCATCGTGTTTTCCAAATTCATATTTTGTATCAACAAGTATAAGCCCTTGTTTATTAGCCATTTCATTACCTCTCTGGTACAATGCTAACGAGTATTTCTCTAACATTTCATAATCATCTTTCGAAAGAAGTCCTTTAGCAATAATCTCTTCTTTCGAAATATCCTCGTCGTGCATTCCTTGCTCTGCTTTGGTGGTTGGGGTTACTATTGGGGTTTCGAATTTTTGGTTTTCGCGCATCCCATCGGGTAGTGTAATGCCACAAATAGTCCGCTGCCCAGATTTATAAGTTCTCCAAGATGAGCCGCATAAATATCCGCGGACGATCATCTCTACAGGTAATCCATCGCAAGCTATTCCCGCCATAACCATCGGGTCGGGGGTGGCTATTTTCCAATTTGGACATATATCCTTGGTGGCATCTAAAAAAACGGTGGCAATAGTGTTGAGAATTTGCCCTTTGTAAGGGATTCCCTTGGGTAGGATTACGTCGAAGGCCGATATTCTGTCGGAGGTAATCATAACCAATTGGTTGTGAGAGAAGCGGTACACTTCTCTCACTTTACCATGATATATATTGGTTTGATTAGGAAATTGAAATTCGGTTTTTGTTAACGCTTTCATCAATTATTCTTCAGAAAAATATTTGTAGAAATAAGGTAAGGTTTCGATTCCTTTAAAGAAATGGTCGAGACGGTAGCTTTCGTTAGGCGAGTGAATCGCATCTTCATTAAGACCGAAGCCCATTAAAATAGATTTCGTACCTAAAATTCTATCAAAACCAGCAATGATAGGAATAGAACCACCACTTCTTGTAGGAATTGGACGCACGCCGTAGGTAGCCATGATTGCTTTTTCGGCCGCTTTATATGATTTCATTTCAATAGGAGCCACGTACGCTTCACCACCATGATGAGGGGTAACCACTACTTTAACACAATCGGGAGCAATTGATTCGAAATGTTTTTTAAACATTTCTGCAATTTTATGAGAATCTTGATGAGGCACTAGGCGCATCGATATTTTTGCATTAGCTTTTGATGGGAGTACCGTTTTAGCCCCTTCGCCAATATATCCACCCCAAATACCACAAACGTCGAATGTAGGACGAATACCTGTTCTTTCAATAGTGCTATATCCTTTTTCTCCATGTAATTCTTTCACATCGAGTAATTTTTTATATTCTTCTTCGCTAAATGGGGCTTGTGCCATTAGTGCGCGTTCTTCATCAGAAACCTCTAATACGTCGTCGTAGAAATGAGGCATTGTTATGCAATTGTTCTCATCGGTCATAGAACCAATCATTTCACATAAAATGTTAATAGGGTTGGCTACTGCGCCACCAAATAAGCCAGAATGTAAATCTACGTTAGGACCTGTTACTTCTACTTCGAGGTAGCTTAACCCTCTTAATCCTACCGTAATTGACGGTGTGTTGGTATCAATCATACTAGTATCAGAAACTAATATAACATCTGCTTTTAGTTTTTCTTTGTTTTCTTCGCAGAATGGGTATAGGCTCCCGCTTCCAATTTCCTCTTCGCCTTCAATCATAAACTTCACGTTGCATGTAAGTTGATTGGTAGCTACTAGGTATTCGAACGCTTTAGCGTGCATAAAGGCTTGTCCTTTGTCGTCGTTGGCACCGCGGCAATAAATTCTACCATCTATAATTGTAGGTTCAAAAGGAGGTGTTTTCCACAATTCGAGTGGTTCTGCTGGCATTACATCGTAGTGCCCATATACTAACACGGTGGGAAGTGCTGGATCGATAATCTTTTCACCATATACTACAGGATTGCCAATAGTAGGGCACACTTCTGCTTTGTCGGCACCTGCTTCTAGTAAAAGTTCCTTCCAACGTTCAGCACATTTTAGCATGTCTGCTTTATGATCGGGCTTCGAACTTATAGATGGAATGCGAAGCAATGAGAATAGCTCTTCCAAAAATCTGTCCTTATTGGTTTCAATGTAATTTTTTAAATCGTTCATAATTAAAATGTTATAATATAAATAATAAGAGTTTAGTTACTATTAAGAAACTATCTGCAAAGATAGATTTTTTTTCTTTATATTTATAAACACAAAAATTTAAAACAAAAAATAACAAAAGGAGCAGATGGGATAGAAATAGTAGTGGTTGGAGAGAGGTAATAACAGGTAAGCAAACAATTATTTTGGCATTTTATACCTGTGGTGCATCTATTTTGCATCTAATACAATAAAACTATATATAGGTTTCGATAAGGCTTGAGATGTCGTTATACTTAAAAAAAGAGCTGTATAGTGAAAGAAGTTGAATTCGTGAATGATTTTCGCAAATAACGTTTGACAGGAGATTGTTTCTACTGTTTAAAAGGTATTCAACG
>CAYJOY010000028.1:0-6680 GCA_964371885.1 uncultured Lentimicrobiaceae bacterium
GGCACTATCGATTTTGTAGGTAGCGACGATGGTTTAAAGAAACATCCATTAGTTACCACCTCAGAGCGCACAAAAGCGGTGCCAACACCCTCTATAGTATCGTTAGATGTAGTGAAAAAGAAGCCTAACATGCAAGAGTTTAGAAAACAATACCTGAACTTAGCGGTACTGGTAGAAGGGAATTTTACCTCCGCTTTTGATGGTGTGCTCCCTGTTGAGTTTGATACCATTAAACAATTTGGACATGTAAACAAAGGAGAGTTCTCTCGACAAATATTTGTGGCCGATGGCGATGTAATTAGAAACTACTTCGACCGACAAAGCAACCAGCCCTACCCTACTGGCTACGATTACTATACAGGAGTAACATACGATAATAGCGATTTTATACTTAACTGTATTAACTATTTGTGTAGCGACGATGACTTATTAGAAGTTCGTTCTAAAACATTAAAACTGGGAACATTAAGTAAAGAGAAAACCAATAAGGAGGGGCAATTTTATGCCATTCTCAACCTCTCAATTCCTATTGCCATCATTATTGTATTGGGCATTACCTCATTCGTTATGAGAAAATACCGTTTTACCAAAAGAAAATAATAAGTTTATAATAGATAAAACTATACTATGACAGCAAAACAGCATCAAATATTATCGTTATTGAAATCGGAACTTGCAGTTGCTTTAGGATGTACCGAGCCTACTGCGGTGGCTTTGGCAGTGGCTAAGGCGTGCGAACACTTGTCGGCACCCGCTGAGAAAATTACGCTCAAACTAAGTCGCAACATTTTTAAAAATGCAATGGGCGTAGGTATTCCCAACACCAACATGTATGGTTTGCCAATTGCTATTGCACTAGGAGCCACTATTGCCAAGGGAGAGAAGGGGTTAGAAATATTTGAAGAGGTTAACGACGAACTACTCAAAAATGCGATTGCTATTATTGATGCAGGAAAAATTAACATTCAGTTAGCAGATACAGAAGAGAAACTTTGGATTGAAGTAATGGTAAATCATGGCACTGACCAAGTACACCTTATTGTTCAAGGGCACCATACCCATACCATTTTAATAGAGAAAAACGGAGAAAAGTTATTTGAAGACGAACTCATTATGGCGAGCATTGCCTCGAAATTAGAGTTTTCATTAAAAGATATTTACGACTTCGTTACCCAAGTTCCTGTTTCGGAGCTCTATTTTGTGGGCGATAGCATTAAATTGAATTTAAAAGCTGCTGAGCAGGCTTTAAAAGAAGACTGGGGTTTAAATGTAGGTCGCACTATCTTGAAGAATGTAGATAGAGGGATTCTTCTCCCTTCGGTTACCTCTAATGCCATGGCCTACACTGCTGCTGCATCAGATGCTAGAATGGCAGGGGCACCATACCCTGTTATGAGTAACTCGGGAAGTGGCAACCAAGGGATAGCTGCTACCCTACCTGTTTGGGCATTTGCAGAACACCTCGGAAAATCGGAGGAAGAACTTCATAGAGCCATTGCAATGAGCCACCTAGTTGTTATCTATATTAAACAAAAACTTGGAAGATTATCAGCACTTTGCGGATGTGTTATTGCGGGCAGCGGTGCCTCCACGGGTATTGTACTCCTACTCAATGGGGGGTACGAACAAGTGTGCGCAGCCATTAAAAACATGTCGGCCAACATAGTAGGAATGGTGTGCGATGGGGCTAAACCAGGCTGTGCCCTTAAAGTGGCCACCGGAGCTAATGTCGCAATACAGTCTGCATTGCTAGCTATCGACAATATAGAAGTATCGAAAAACGATGGCATTATTGAAAAAGATGTAGAAAAAACCATCGATAACATCGCCAATATTGGTTCGCACTCAATGCACGAGGTCGACAAAATGGTGCTGGAAATCATGCTAAATAAGGAGTAACCGATAACGAAAGATTTCTATTAGTTTTTTTGTATCTTTGCAAACATAAATTAGGGTGGTTTATCTACCCTAATTTTTTATTATTTCAATTTGAATTCAGATGAAAAACATTGTATTTGCCTTATTATTACTTTGCTTATTTAACAGTAAACCGCTTTTTTCTAATGGATTTACAGATACTAATAAGATTGAATTAGACACCGTTTTTCTTGATTTTGAACGTTTCGGTGAAGATATAAATCTTAGTGGCGAGCAATTGTATATTGTAGATAGTAATTCTATTATACTTGTTTGCGATGTTTTTCACAAAAGCACTGGTTATAGTTTTGATAAAGGAAATTATGTATTGCTTCCATTAGAACAATATGCCTATTCCGCATGCTTTGAGGGATATTTTACTTATGGCAAAACAATTCGCAGGTTAGATTATATTTATCCATATAACGAATTTCGGGGCGAAATGCTCAAATTATGGCACATCAATTATAGAGAAGTATGGTATAAGGAGCATCTCAGTGAGTACTATGCTAAAGGAAAATGGTTTCTCTATTCTATTGAACACCGTCCTCCAAAAAACTTTTGGGGATGTATTAATCCTTCTTGTAAACGTGGAACTTTAGAATTTGCGAAAAACAAGAAAGAATTGAGGCGCTTACTCAGGGAACATTCATTTGAAACGATTATCAACCAACAGGAATAAGACACTGTTTTTCTTAATTTTACCCGTTATGAGGAAGAAATAAATCTTAGTGGAGAAAAATTTTATCTTACTGAAAATAAGACTATTATTGCAAATTGCAACATTTATAGAAAAAACGACATCAACTTCATTTTGCTCCCCCTTAACACATTGAATGCTACTTTTAAATTAGCCTACATGACGCATAAACAAGAAGTATACCGACTTAGTGCTCTTCCTAATGGCGCGTATAGCGGAACCCCAGGTAAACTAGCAAGCATCACCATTACTACATACAAACGGCGAAAAACAATCCATAAAACATGGTATCAAATTACAAGAAATTTTCATTATTCTGAAAGAAATTTTCATTATCCTAAATTTGGCGGATTTATGTGCTCGGTACCAACAGCATATAGTCCATTAAGATTGAAGAAGAATAAGCGTGAATTAGAGCAGATACTTCATGCAAAAAAAGCATCTCTACAAATTGTCTTCTAACAACCCTCTTCTGTTTTACTACAACTCCCTTTCATGGCACACGTGTCGCATGCAGAGCAGTCGTCTTTTCCTTTTTTCTCCTTAAAAACTGACAGTTTTTTGTATAGCCTTGCCCCTGCTGCTACAACAGCAATGGCGATAATGATATAGAGGATTATTATTTGCATAAGGGGGTCTTTTTATAAACTACCCACACCATAAAGTGGAATAACGGTAATATTATTATAGGTTGCCAACTGCTCTAAGGAGACGCGAATTCCGCGTTCTATATTTTTCAATTTCAAGAATTTGTACATGCTTTGCATCGATCCGGAAGTGCTTGCTTTAACTTCTATTGGGCAAATCGCGTGATTTCTTATAACAATATAATCTACTTCTGCTTGTGCATTGCGCTCCATTCGTTGCCAATAATAGAGTTCTGGTCTTTTAGTATGTTCTGAATGCTTTATCAACTCAAGGCCTACAAAATTTTCTGCAAATCCACCTTTATTTATAAAATCTATTTCATTAGAAAGAATGATGTCTCCTGGATTGATATTTAACAATGTTTGCATAAGTCCTACATCTAAAAACAAATATTTCACATACTTAGCATTAATCTCCGCCCCTAATGGAATGCCATTAGCAGCTGTATGATAAACAGGGAATATCAATCCGGCCAATGAAAGTAATGAGAGTGCCTCCTTAACAGTACTGGACTTAACTTCAGCATTCACCTCTTTATAAACAAATTTATTTCCTACTTGTATGGCCACCGACACTAAGGCTTGGTTAATTAAAAGCGGAGAAACGCGGGTTTTATACTTCACAAAATCATCTCTATAAGTCTCTAAAATATCATTATGCACCATTGCGCATTCTTTATAACTTGAGGTTTGCACCCAAGTGCGAACGGCCTCTGGCATTCCTCCTACCAAATAATAGGAGCGTAATTGATATACCATTTCGTTATGCAATGCCATAGGGAGTGGTTCTTTCGCATGTAATACATCTCTTTTATAATTCACTTGCATTGCTAATCCCTGAGCTGTAAGAAACTCATCAAATGTAAAAGGGTACATATACATAGAACGGATACGTCCCACCCCAAAAGAGGGTAACTCATTAAGTGCAAATTCTAGCAACGAGCCCGCTGCTATTACATGTAGCTCTGGAAAGTCTTCATAGAAATACCTGAGATATGAGATAGCTTTCTGCACTCCTTGTATTTCATCAATAAATAATAATGTCTGCCCAGCTATAATAGGCGTGTTAATAATGGAACTTAATTGAGTGCAAAACTTTTTCACATCAATGTCGGAGGTAAACAACGCTTTAATAGCATCATGCTTTTCAAGATTTATTTCAATAAAGTATTTAAAACTTGCCCCTAAATATCTTGCTGCCGAAGATTTTCCAACCTGCCTTGCACCTCTCAATAATAAAGGTTTCCTGTTAGATGCATGCTTCCATGTTTCTAAACTTTTATCAATATTTCTACTAAAATATTTGTCCATCACCAACTCCATTTTTATCGGTACAAAGATATTAATTTATCCCCAAAAAACAACCCCTTACCGCACGGCTTATTACAATCCAGATTAAATACTGCTAATTAGCTATTTACAGCAACAAGCAGACAAAATCCAAATCGAAAATTGCCGAAAAAAGGACAAAATCCAAATCAAAAAACCAACTAAAGTGGATAAAATCCAAACCGAAAACGCCATTCTCTACACAAACAAACTTCCAACTTGGAAAACAGCAAACGCCACCAACCAGGCCAAAGCAGTAGTATAAAGCATGGTAAATAGTGCCCATTTCCAGCCTGCTTCATTTTTTACGGCAACAATTACCGCCACGCATGGAAAATAAATCAAGACAAACAGCATGAAGGCGTAGGCTATTAGTGGAGTAAAGAGTTTATTTCCCTCTTCGTCTTTTTGTGCTTGCAACTTTTGAGCAAACGAGTCAACATCTTCTTCATCTGTTTCGTACAACACACCTAAGGTACTAACCACCACCTCTTTTGCTGCAACACCCGTTACAATTCCTACACTCATTCTCCAGTCGAAACCTAATGGTTCCATCACTGGTTCTATAGTTTTCCCTATTTTTCCTATATACGATTGCTCTAATTTCTGAATATCAGACACGTTAGGGTCATTATTTACTGGAAAATAACCCAATGCCCATATTATAACAGAAGCCAAAAGGATAACCGTACCCATTTTTTTAAGATACTGTGCCCCTTTGTTCCACATTTGCGAACTCGTATTTCTAATAGAAGGGAAACGATACGGAGGGAGCTCCATTACAAATGGTTCTGAAGATTTTTTAAATAGTGTTTTTTTAAACAACCAAGCTGTTACAATGGCCAACAAGATACCTATAAAATAGATAGATGCCAATATTAAACCTTGGTATTGCACAAAAAAGGCACCTATAAAGAGCGTGTATACTGGTAATCGGGCACCGCACGACATAAATGGAGTTATCAACATGGTTATTAAGCGGTCGCGCTTACTCTCTAGCGTTCTTGTTGCCATAATTGCAGGCACTGTACAACCAAAGCCTACTAACATTGGGATGAACGACTTACCGTGAAGCCCAATTTTATGCATAAATCTATCCATAATAAATACAGCGCGTGCCATATAGCCAGATGCTTCCATGAAAGAGATGCAAAAGAACAATATTAAAATATTGGGTAAGAAAACAATAACGCCGCCAACACCCGCTATTACACCATCTACTATTAAGTCTTTTAAAGGGGCATCGCTCATTGCATTCGCTACAAAGTCGCCAAGGGCAATTACCCCCATTTCTATCCAATCCATAGGGTATTGCCCCAACGTGAATGTAAGTTGGAACATTAACCACATAAAGAGTAGTAGGCATGGGAACCCTAGCCACTTATGAGTTAGTATATTGTCGATACTATTACTTCTCTTACGACTATCATTACTGCCATGCTTATACGTTTCGCGCAATGCCCCTCTTATAAATCCATACTTCTCATTGGCTATTATGGTCTTGGTATCGTCTTTATACTCTTTCTCAAGAACCACTTTCTCCTGCTCTACCACAGACTGAATATCCTGATAATTATTTGTTTTTTCGAGTAAGGCATTAACAGTTGGATCGCCCTCGAGTAGCTTTATAGAAACATAACGTGGCACCATTAAATCTATAATTTGGTGATTCTGTACCACTTTCTCTTTCACTTTTGCAATAGATTTCTCGATGGTTTGTCCATAATTTATATGTACATGGCGCACTTCAGATGCTTGATCTTCAAAAGTTTCAATAATTTTATCGAGCAGTTGAGGAATCCCCTCTCCATTTATTGCTGTGGTAGGGATTATAGGCATCCCTATGAGTTTTCCTAAGTATTCATAATTAAGGGTGGCTCCTTGATTTTCTAACTCATCGTACATATTCAAAGCCATAACTACCTTTATATTCATGTCGATAAGTTGCGTCGTGAGGTATAAATTCCTCTCAATGGCAGATGCATCTACCACATTTACCACTATATCTGGGTGGTGTTCTACAATATAGCGGTTAACAAAAGTCTCCTCCGCAGAATAATCAGATAATGAGTAGGTGCCAGGTAAAT
>CAYJOY010000028.1:6690-11333 GCA_964371885.1 uncultured Lentimicrobiaceae bacterium
GTAATCTTTATAATAGAACTTTTCTTTTTTTATATCGACGGTTACGCCGCTATAGTTGCCCACCTTCTCTTTAAGCCCCGTAGCTTGGTTAAACAGCGATGTTTTTCCGCTATTGGGATTTCCCACCAGTGCCACATCTATGTTTTTTGAACGCTCTTTTATCACTTTTACAACTTCATCTTCTGTAAAAGTTCCATTAAAATTGTCTATTTTTTCGTTTGATACACACACTACCTCTATCAGCTGCGCTTCGCTTCTTCTTAAAGAGATATGGCTATTTAACAAACTATATTCAATTGGGTCGGCAAGAGGTGCGTTTTTCACCACTGATATTTTCACCCCTTTTACGAAGCCCAGTTCTATAATTCTATTTCTGAAACTCCCGTGCCCATGTACCTTAACAATAACACACTCGTCGCCAAAGGAGATATCGGCTAACGACAAAAATTTTTCTTCTTGCATAATATACTAGGTTAGCCACGCCACCATTTGCTCCATCTGCTCAACATTAGCAGGCTTTAAACTCGACTTTATGGTGATTGTTTCTTCGTAAATATCTAAATTTTTCATCCCTTCTAGTATTCCTCTCATCACTTTTCCTGCTGTGGGTCCCCAAGAGCCATTTTCGATAATGGCCACTTTTCGACCTTGATAATTTTTGGCTTTCAAGTGTAGTAAGAAGTGCTCCATTGGAGGAAATACTCCCGCATCGTAAGAGGCTGCTACAACGGCAAGTTTCTCCCAAACAAAAGCATCTTCTACAAAGAACGATTGGTCGCCACGCGCCAAGTCTATAATTTTTACCTTTTCTCCTTTTTCGCGCAACATATCTGCAAATTTCTCCGCTGCTATTTTTGTATTGCCATGAATAGAGGCGTAAGCTACTAAAGTCCCATTTTCTTCAGGTTGATATGTACTCCAGGTGTTGTATAAGTTAATATAGTATCCCAAATTCTCTTTCAAAACAGGGCCATGTAAAGGGGCAATGGTTTTAATATCTAAGGTGCCCAATTTTTTTAAAGCGGCTTGAACATTTACCCCATATTTTCCCACTATATTGTAGTAATAACGGCGAGCCTGGTCAATCCACTCATCATCTCTATCGAGTGTTCCGAAGCGACCGAAAGCATCGGCGCTATACAATGTTTTATCGTACTGGTCGTAGGCCACCATAACTTCTGGCCAGTGTACCATTGGCGCAGTAAAAAACTGTAGCGTATGCTTTCCTAACGTTAATGTTTCTCCCTCTTTTTTCTCCACCTGGTTTTTGGTAATATCGATAGGGAAAAATTGCGAAATAATGGCAAATGTTTTGGCATTGCCTACTACTTTTATTTCTGGATATTTCTCCACTAACCTAGCCACACCTGCAGAATGATCGGGCTCCATGTGGGTAACCACTAAATAGCTAGGAGTACGACCCTCTAGGGCAGTTTCTACGTTACACAACCACTCATCTATCTTACGTTTATCTACACAGTCCATTATGGCAATCTCTTCGTCCATTATCATGTACGAATTATAGCTCACTCCCTGAGGTACTGTGTATTGCGATTCAAATAGATCAATATCATGATCGTTTACACCTAGATATTTTACATCTTCTAAGATAAAGTTTTGTTTCATATATATTTATTTTTTATATTATTATTTAAAGCAATAAATTGAAACGTCATTTTAAGACTTTATATTGCACAAAATATTACGAAACACTAGAGATAAATTATTTTGATTTAAAGGAGAGCACATGCACGGTAACTCCCAGTGCTATAGCAAATAACAACAATTTCAGCCATAGCGCCTCCACTGTAAACCACACAGTGCAACCGATGGTTAACCATAGCAATATTATAGTTGATATTTTCGCATGGAGAGGGAGTATTTTTTCCTCTCTAAAACTGCGAATATGTGCCCCTATCATGGGTTGTTTTAATAGCCAATGATAGTACTTTGGAGAGGCACGGAGCAATAGCGCCGCTGCCAACAATAAAAATGGGGTTGTTGGCAGGAGGGGAAGAAAAATTCCTATCACCCCCAAAAGGAGCGATAGGAATCCTAGAATTAAGCATAGTATTTTCATCTTATTAATGTCTAAAATATACATTAATAATTAACCATTACTATTTCGAATGCTTTTTATAATATTGGATCATTTTAGGGATTATTTCCGAAAAATCACCTTCTACTGCATAGTCAGCAATTGCGTTAAGGGGTGCGTTTGGATCGATATTTATAGAGATAATTTTTGCCGATTGGTCCATTCCTGCGCGGTGTTGCACAGCACCCGATATTCCCACTGCGATGTATAGTTTTGGGCGAACAGTTACCCCTGTTTGTCCTACTTGGCGTTCGTGCTCACAGTAGCCAGCATCAACTGCGGCGCGTGTTGCTGCTACTTCACCACCTAAAAGAGTGGCTAAATCGTATAACATTTTAAAATTCTCTTTCGAACCTACACCGTAACCACCTGCAACAATAATACCTGCTCCTTTTAAATTTACTTTCTGAGCTTCAATGTGTCTGTCGAGTATTTCCACTATTAAATCTTCTGGCTTAATATACAAACTAGCGTCGATATTAATCACTTCGGGAGTTTTTGCAACAGGTGCTTTTTCTAATTTCATTACCCCTTCTCTAACGGTAGCCATTTGAGGGCGTGTTTCTGGGTTAATAATAGTGGCAATGATATTTCCTCCAAATGCTGGACGGATTTGATACAATAAATTCTTGTATTCCACCCCTTTTTTAACATCTTCGTGGTCTCCTATCTCTAGCGAGGTACAGTCGGCAGTAAGCCCACAACGCAACAATGAAGCCACGCGTGGCGCTAAATCTCTACCTACCGAAGTGGCCCCAAATAGAGCGATTTCGGGTTGTACATCTTTAAAAATTTCTGTTACTAATTTATAGTGTGGCAAGGTTCTATATGGGAACAACTCTTTGTTCTCGGCCAAATAAACCATATCAACGCCATATTCTCCTAGCAATTCTACCTCATTGCTTAGCGTGTCTGTTAACACTACTGCTGCTAATTTCACACCCAGTGTGTCTGCTAATTTTCTCCCTTTCGAAACGAGTTCTAGGGAAACTTCTGCTACTTGTTTTTCTTCCGTTATTTCACAATAAACGCATACAATATTCATAAATTATATTAAATTGTTAATAGTTATTTACTGTTCTTAAAGCATCGTTTAGCGATGTTTTAAGGTCTGTTTTCTCATTTCTTTTTCCAACAATTAAGGCGCAACTCACTTGAAATTCGCCTGCTGGGTATTTTTTGGGGATTGTACCTGGTATTACGATGGCATTCTCGGGTACATATCCTCTTATTTCTATGGGTTCTGGTCCTGTTACATCAATAATTTTGGAAGATCCCGTAATAACTACATTGGCACCGAGCACGGCACCTCTTTTTACTCTTACCCCCTCCACTACTATTGCTCTAGAACCAATAAAGCATTCATCTTCAATTATTACGGGTGCTGCTTGGAGTGGTTCCAATACGCCACCTATTAGGTGAACATTTTTTCCTATTTGCGCACACGAACCTACGGTAGCCCAAGTGTCTACCATCGTTCCAGAATCTACGTATGCACCAATATTAACATACGAGGGCATGAGAATAGTGTTCGGAGCAAGATAAGAGCCGTAGCGCGCTATGGCTTGTGGAACTACACGTACTTGCTGATTTTCAAAACCTTTCTTAGTTTCAATTTTATCGAAAAACTCGAACGGCCCAACTTCAATAGGGACGTTTTTTTGTATTCCGAAGTAGAGCAATATTGCTTTTTTCATCCATTCGTTAACCACCCATTCGTCGTTAACTTTTTCAGCCACGCGTATCTCACCCTTGTCTAACATCGCAATAGTATCGCGAACAACATCTTGACTTAGCGAGTGCGAGAGCAACGCTCTGTCATTCCATATATCTTCAATAAACTTCTGCATCTATCTAAATAATTTAAAACCTACTCCCACTTTGAACAAGTTGTACTGAACATGACTTAGAATAGGGTCTTCTGCTTTGTTCTCGGCAAATGTAAACTGATACCCCGCATCAACGGTAAATCTCCATAAGTCCACACCAAAGCCTACAAGTCCACCATAATCAAGCCTGCTAAAAAAATCTTTTGCATCTTTGTAGCTATTGCCCATCGTAAAGGAAAAATCTGGCCCTGCAAATATACGCAATTTGAAATTTTTGTTATTAATAAGTGTGCCCCCTAGTAATAGCGGGACATTAATAGCGTGCGATTTGTTCTCAATATTCTCTTCTACATTATCAATAATACCAGATAATTTTCTTGTTTGCAAAGCGTACATTAGCTCTGGCTGGAAGTAAAACCTACGACCAAATCGTGCAAAAATACCTGCTGTGAAGCCTGGGTCGAAAGTAGACTTAAAGTTTCCATTAATTTTCACTTGCGATGAGATGAAGTCTGCTTTAATCCCTAGTGCGAATTTGCTGGCGTCTCCTTTTATTGGTTTTGTTTGCGTTTGCGAGAATACACTAAGTGCGAACATCAACAAACTGATTAGTAATAGGCTTCTTTTTTTCATAATATTATTGTTTTTAAACGGGTTATAGCCCCATCACATCTGCTCCTTGGTTAAAACGGATGTCGCGAGGAATGCCCGTGCTG
>CAYJOY010000028.1:11343-13148 GCA_964371885.1 uncultured Lentimicrobiaceae bacterium
AAGTCTGCTTGTAACGATGGGGTAACTCCACCATTTTCGGCTCTGAACGATTTGGCAAAATCAAAGTTGCCATCTCCTTGGGTTTTAATAATTAATTCTGCCCAACTGTTCATGGTTTGCTTTGCTTTTTCATAATCAATAACGTATAATCCTTGTTCGTTTTTAGTAAAAGTACCCTCTTTCTCGAAATAGTTAAAACACATCATGTTTGCAGTTCCGTGTGCACTTGCCGATCCGAAACGAACCGAGCGGAAAATACCAGCTATATAAGTAGTTATTGCATCTTCAACTGTTATATCGGTAATTTCTTGTTTTTCAATTAATTTTGTTACCATAAATAAGCCTAAGATGTCGGCTTTAGCCTCTTCCCAAGCTGTTTTTTCACTTGCCAATGCTTGATCTACAGACCCTTTCCCATTAATTGTGGTTTTTATCCCTAATCCATGAGCCACTTCGTGGAAAGTTACATTCCAGAAGAATGCATCAAATTTAAGGTGGTCTTGTTGTTCTGGCACTAAAATTACATTTCCAATAGGAAATAATATTTTGTCGAATTTAGCTTGCATACTGTTTCTTAACTGAAGGCGGCGAGCTCCTTTAAGAGCTTGTACACGGTCATCGTTAGGAAGGTTAATAGCAATAGTTTTGCTACCCGAGTTACAGTCGCCAGCATAGTAAACAGCGTTGTAAACATTTAAATCTGAAGCTGTTCCTGGAACAAATGTTTTATATTCTTCTGGACAGGGAAGTTCGGTCTGTAGTTGAGGGAGAAACGCCACAAATTTCGCTAAACTTTGGCTTCTCTCTACATCCTTAATTAAAACAAACGCTTCGTAAGCTGCTTTAGCATTGTTTAAAGCGTCGTCGTAATTTTCAATTGGCCCTACTACAAAGTCTAACTTACTCTCTTTCATATCCATCCATGCTAAATCGCTAGCAAAATAGTCGTCGGTAAGGAAAGCCTCTTTACGCGCTAATAAGTAGTTTCTTAAACCATGGTCTTCTGCTAGTTCAATTGCTTGATCTAAATAGGCGCACACTCTTTCAATTTGTGGTTTATAAGCATCTTTATACCAAATGGTTTCAAGTTCTCCAGCATCATTTCTCTTAAGAATAGTATATAAACTTCCTTTATTGGGATCGGTAAAATTAGCATATTCCTCAAGGGTCATATCTGTTGGATAATATTGACAACCTAAAGGTTTTACTCCAAAACCATTAATAAAAGCGGTATTATTATTTAAGCGCTCCCATGGCCCATAGTTTATATTCGTAAAATCTTTTGCGTATGGGTCGGTTATAGTATCTAAAATTGCGCGGTCTCCAAATGTCTGCATCCAGAAAAGAGAGTCCATAATTTTACTTATTTCGATGAAAATAGGGATAATTTGTTTCTCTTTTTCTGAAAGTTGCGCTATTAACTCAGGAGCCGTTAAGTCTACATAAGCAAACTCCTCAACTTTAATTTGTAATGGTGATTTTGTAGATTCCACTTCTGGCACTGTTGATTTACAAGAGGTTAAAAAAAACGAAGCAGCGCAAATAGCCACTGTTAAAAAATGTAAAGATTTTCTCATTGGGTTATATTTTATTAATTAATACACTATTTTTTAGGCTGACAAAGATAGTTTTTTTTTTGCAAATACAGTATCGCTCCATAATAAAAAAATAACACCTCTGTCTTGTCTCAAAAACAACTCAAAACGGATGCCTGCTTCTAACAAGTAGAAAATAGAATATTGGAATTTGATATAGGGGACTTCTAAAAATTGCTTTGCCCAGATTTGAGATGAGATATTGAGTAG
>CAYJOY010000029.1:0-6876 GCA_964371885.1 uncultured Lentimicrobiaceae bacterium
TGATGGAGAAGTTGGGATTATCGCATAGGGTGAACCACTACCCCACCCAGCTTTCGGGGGGACAATGTCAGCGTGTAGCCATTGCGCGCGCCATTATTGGAGAGCCCAACCTTATTTTAGCCGATGAACCTACTGGAAATCTCGACTCGAAAATGGGGGCAGAGGTGTTAGAAATTCTCCACAAACTGCACCAAGAAGATGGGAAAACCATTGTGATGGTTACCCACAACGATGAGCAGGCGAAACAGACCGACCGCGTGATTAGATTTTTAGATGGAATGCAAGTAAAATAGTGAAGTTATGATTAAGAATTTTAAACAAGCGTGGCAAATTTTAAAACAAAATAAGTTTTACAGCGCCATTTATATTGCAGGTGCCGCCATTTCCATTGCTTTTGTAATGACGGGGGTAATATTGCTGCGGGCTATGACGGGTGACATTCATCCCGAAAATAACCGTTCGCGCACCATGTCTATTAAGACTCTTGCGAGTGTTGACACGGCAAAAGGTTGGACAACCAGTTCACACGTTTCGCATAAGGCTACCGAAGTACTATTGGAAGGGGTGGAAGGGATTTCAGCTATTACCGAAATTTACTGCCCAATGGAAGAAGTTGCACAACAGGTAATGAGCAGCGAACATAGCACGTCTCGTTATGCCAATATAAGCATGGTGAATCATGGTTTTTGGAATTTATTCGACATTAAATATCTTCATGGTGCCCCATTTTCGGAGGAAGATGTAGAAGCCAAAAGTAAAAAAATGGTCATTACCGAAACTTTTGCTCAGCTACTATTTCAGCGCACCGATGTGGTAGGGGAAATATTAGATTATAATTTTGCCCGTTATACCATTTGCGGGGTTACCGAGGCAGTGCCCGTAATTACCTCTAAAGCTTTTGCCGATATTTGGATCCCTGTTAGCTTATCACCTAATTACGAAAGCTACCTCCAACAGCCTGCTGACTTTCAACTGCTAGGATATTTATCCGTTTTATTTTTACGAGACGAGGGGGTTAGCGAATCTGACATTCAGGAACAGGTCGCGGAAAGGTTGGCGCAATGTAACAACACGCTTCAAGGGCGTCGTTACGACTTGTTAGAACAACCAGACCCTTTTTACAGAAGCCTTCTCCGTTATTACAGCAACACCGTCCCCTCTTCTACAAGAGATTTTATGACAGGGTTTATCCTATTTATTTTTGTCATTCTATTAATCCCTTCCATTAATCTATCGGGTATGATCTCTTCGAGTATGCAACGCCGCATGGAAGAGATGGGGATACGTAAAGCTTTGGGTGCTACCAACAAAAGCATTATGATGCAAGTATTGAATGAAAACCTACTGCTTACACTTTTCGGAGGGCTCATTGGGCTGGTTTTAGCCTATTTAGTGTTACTGCTTGCGGGACAGCTCTTCCTTTCACTTTTGTCTGGATACATGGATTCTGGAATTTACACTTCGTATGAGAATGGAAATTTATTTCATCTTGAATCGCTCTTTAGCCCTATCATAGCATTGATTGTATTGGTAGCTAGCAGTCTTCTCAACATTATGTCGGCCATTATTCCTGCGCGTCAAGCCATGAAAAACAACATTGTAGAATCTTTAAATAGCAACAAAAAATGATAAAACAAACATTCAAACAAATTTGGAATCAACGGAAATTAAATAGCTGGTTACTAGCAGAATTAATCATTGTTTTTGTACTGGCGGGTTGGCTCGCTATGACCTCTATCTTCCCTGCGTTATACCAACGATATTGTATCTCTAGCGGTTTTAAAGAAGAGGGGATACACCTCATCACCCTGCAAAACCTTGATGAAACTGCTTACGAGTACGATTCTGCTCGCGCTCATTTTCATACCTTACACGAAGACATCTTGCAGTTTGCGCAAACATTAAAAGGGCTCCATGAGATAGAAGCTGTATCGGTGCACACCTGCCATTTCCCTTATAGTGGTGCAAATTATAATATATCTATCAATCATGATAGTGTACAAACTTACGTGTTATTCACCCCTTATCTTAGAGGGTGGGATATGCAGGAGGTTTTTCAGTTCGAAAATAGCACTAACGAAAAATGGGGCAAATCGAACTATGCCACATCGGATGCTATCACAGTAAGCGAAAGTGTAATGGAGCAACTGTCAGCCCAAAAATCAGCGCAGCAAAATAGTGAAAAAACAACTTTTACATTTTATGGCGATGCCACGCCATACACCATTGAAAGAGTGGTGAATAATGTAAAAAACAATCCCTATTTACAACCTGAAAACATCCTAATGGTCCCGATGGATCAATTGTATGAAGAGTATGTAATGAATGGCGAAATCGTCATTTCTATTCGCGCATCAGACGCTTTCATAAAAGAGTTTAAAGAGAATACAATGAGTACATTAAAGTTTGGCAATGTCAGAGCTGCTAACGTAATGACACTTGAAGAAGCTACCTATAACTGGTTTTATGATGAAATTAAAATGTTGTTTCTTGCGGTTTTCTTTGGCCTGTTGATTGTATTTTTAGGAGTGGTGGGAAGTTTTTGGTTAAAGATTGAAGCGCGCAAAGGGGAAATTGGGGTGCGAATGGCCTTAGGTGCCTCTGCCCGAAAGGTGGTGACGCAATTTGTAAGTGAGGGGGTACTACTACTCACTATTTCCTCTATAGTAGGAGGTATTTTGTTGGTTAATATTGCCTACTTTACGGGGGTTTACACCTCGAATGATACCGTGCCAGAGGCTTGGCCTGTAAACAACACGGTGGCATTAGTATCGTTTAGTATCCTGCTCACTTATATGGTTATGGCAATTGTGGTTATTTTGGGTAGCGCCTTACCTATGATTAAAGGGGTAAAAGTGAACCCTGCCACTGCTTTGAAGGATGAGTAGGATGGGAGGAAACGGGGGCTTAATTGCCCCTGTTTTCAAAAGATTGCGGCGCGATGAAATTACAAGTTTGCTTTGATGTAACGCATGGTCGATTTTAGGGTGAGTGAAATATTATAGAGATAATGAAGCGAACATTTATATTGCAGAAAATATTAAAACAGTAATTACCCCTATTTCATTTCCTCATTAGTGTTATTATCTAATGCGGTTTTTAATGAACTGTTGTGTGATGACAACTTCTCTTCTGTTTTCTTTTGAAATTCATTTACGTACGTAGACTCCGTTAGCTTTTGGATAGAATTTAAAACATCTACTTTATCTAATACTTTCCTCTGTTCTTGAGTGATATTATACAAAAGCCTCATTCTTTCCTTTTTATCAATATCTTGCTTTATATAAACCGCATTTATTCCCTCTAAAGTTGATAATATTGTTAACTCGTTTATGCTTGCCATATCTCTAATATTCTCCCCTTTTAATACTCTTTCTGGGTTCGCTTCTTTCCACTGTTTTGCTGTACATCCAAAGACAACAATGTTATAAACATCTGCTTCTGATGCATAAATCCAGTCTTTTTTTTGGGATAAACTTAACTTTGGGATGATGTGATTTTTAATTGCCTCAGTGTGTACCTTGTAATTTACTTTAGCTAATACTCTCCTAACATTCCAATCAAGATTATATTGATTGTTTTCTACCTCTTTTAATCTTTGATACTCTTTAATAATATATAGTTGAAACATTGGGCTTATCCACATTCCAAAATTAAATGCTATATCTACATGAGCGTACGTGCCGCCATATCTGCCTGATTTAGAAGTGATGCCCACAGCATTGGTTTTTTCTACCCAATCCTTAATGCTTATCCTATAGGCTCTTCCTCCAGATTCATTTTTAATTATGGTGAATTCACCATAATTAAAATTAGAATTAAACATACCCTCCCACGTTCCGAGAAACTCTATTGTGTCCCTATTTCTTAACCAATCACTAATCGTAAAATCTCCATCTTTAGCTTTAACCATATCAGTCAAGCAAATATAGTCTTGTTGATGGAAATTTGAGATTGAAATATCAACTCCCTGAACATTTATTTTTGAATTTTTAGCGACCATATTGAAATCTTTATTAAGTTAAGCGACGTTTCTAGTTGTAAAGGGTGCTCCAAAGAACCTCAATATATTAGTGAAAATCCTCACATTTACATATTCGTTTTCACGCTGTTTTACAAACAAATAATTGTTATATGCATGTAGTGCGTTAAGAAAACTAATGGCTAAATTTTTGTGTACCCCAAATATCTTTTTAAAGGGAACGTCGGCTTTTGGATCTAAATATTTCATACAAGTTAGATGTTGAGTTTATATTAGTTTGAGTTGTGATAAGCAACCCTATTATTTCAACGGCAAAGATACATTTTTTTCTTGGTAACCATTTTGTTTAGTAATATTTTTTTGTACTCAAAAATTTTTAGATAGCCAAAGCAACAACGTCTAGCGTGCTCCGATAAGCCATCTTTTTCCATAACGGCACTCCCTTACAATCAAGAGATTGCGGCGCATTAGCTGCAATGACGTCAGCACTGCCAAAGCAGCCTTAGCGCAAATTAACGAAAAAGAGTACGCGCTTCCCTATAAAGTGGGCAACGACCAAGTGATAAAGATAGGTATCAACTTCGACGATACTACCCGCACCATTAGTGAATGGGTGTGGAATAGGAAGCTTTACAGCCTACTGTTTTACTATTAGCTATTATCTTCTTTTTACAAAAAGTCCTTTGTTTTTGTGTGAATTTTTACAAAAAGTCCTTTGTTTTTATGTGGCTTCGTAAAAAAATGTATCTTTGCCATGTTATTAATTTACGATTTATAAGGGATGAAACGACAAATTTACAAGCAGTTACTCGAATGGAAAGAGAAACCTTCTGATAAAAGGAAGCCACTAGTGCTCCGCGGGGCGCGCCAAGTGGGAAAAACTTGGATATTGAGAGCGTTAGGGAAACAGGAATTTGAGAATGTAATAGAGATTAATTTTGAACAGCAACGACAATTATCAACGCTGTTTGAAGTCGATTTTGACACTACCCGAATATTGCGATCTATCGAAATTGTATCGGGACAAAAAGCAATTCCCGGCAAAACATTAATCATTTTCGATGAAATTCAAGCAGTGGAAAGGGGGTTGCTTTCGCTTAAATATCTTCACGATAGTCATCCAGAATATCACATCGTTGCAGCAGGCTCATTGCTGGGAATTTCACTACACCAAGGGGCGTCGTTTCCTGTAGGTAAAGTGGAGTTTTTAGATCTATATCCGCTATCGCTCGAAGAGTTCATGAGTGCAATAGGAAAAGAAAATATGGTAGAATTGTTACATTCCATGGATTGGGATTTAATAACACATTTTAAAGCGCAATTTATTGATATTTTGCGACAATATTATTATGTGGGAGGAATGCCAGAAGTGGTTAAATCGTACGCTGAGGAGAAGGATTTTACTGAAGTTAGAAAGATTCAAAACGCGCTTTTACAATCTTATGACCTCGATTTTTCGAAGCACCCTCCTGTAGAAATTATTCCTCGGTTAAAAATGGTGTGGGACAACATTCCAGCGCAATTAGCCAAAGAGAACAAAAAATTTATATACAGTGCGTTGCGTCAGGGGGCACGCGCTAAAGAGTTTGAGCTGGCTATTGAATGGCTGAAAGAGGCGGGCGTGATACATAAAACCCATTGTGTCAACAATATTTCAATGCCATTAGACGGTTTTGCTGATTTCTCCGTGTTTAAAATTTACCTATTAGATGTGGGGTTACTCGCTGCAAAATCGGGGTTAGATGCGGGGACAATTATTGATGGAAACAAAATTTTTGCACAATACAAAGAGGCACTAACCGAACAGTTTGTCTTGCAACAGTTATTATGCCACCTCAACACCAAAGTGCATTACTGGAGTTCCAAAACAGGCATGGCCGAAATCGATTTTCTATTGCAACATCAAGGTAAAATAATACCTATTGAGGTAAAAGCCGAGGAAAACCTACAGGCAAAATCGTTGAAAAGCTATATCGCAAAATACGCTCCATCTCTCGCCATCAGAACCTCATTATCATCATTTCGAAAAGAGGAGCATTTTACCAATGTCCCGCTCTACGCCATCACTTTAATGAGAAGAATTCTTGAGGAAGTATAATGTAGAGGCTCTAGCAACCAACCCATGGTGTTTTATACTAATTATCCTATCATTTCAAAAAACTTCCATACTTGAATATGCTCAATCCCATTGCGGGAAGGGTCTGCAAAATCATCTAATGAGACCACTTGCTATACTTTTACAACAATTTAATTTTTTCGTCCAGAGAAGAAAATTTTTGAAAAAACAACTTTTTTCTTTTATAGAAGAATATTCTCTTCTTAATTCAAGCAATATATGCAACTTTTTTAAATGGGGATGATAAAAAAATAGTATCTTCGCCGTCTCAAATAAACTATATAATGAAAGCAGACACACTCATAAAATTCGACTGGGCCGCCAATCGTTTATTGTGTCAAAAGGCCAACTTTGTAGTATTGGAAGGTTTTGTATCGGTGCTTCTAGGAGAGCGTATTCAAATTGTAGAAATTCTGGAAAGCGAAGGAAACCAAACTTATAAGTACGATAAATTTAACAGAGTCGACATAAAAGCTAAAAATAGTAAGGATGAGCTTATCATTATTGAGATACAGAACTCGCGCGAGATTCACTATATTGAGCGAATGCTATATGGCGTATCAAAAGCGATAACGGAGCATATTGAGTTGGGAGAAAAGACCTACGAAGCCATTAAAAAAGTTTATTCTATCAGTATTTTATATTTCGATATTTGGGAAGGTGATGATTATATTTATCGTGGTCAAAATAAGTTTGTAGGCCTCAATACTGGGCATCCATTAACCATAAAGGTCAAGGAGAAAGAGGCAATTGTTCCGAAACTACCCGAAGAAGTATT
>CAYJOY010000029.1:6937-9992 GCA_964371885.1 uncultured Lentimicrobiaceae bacterium
CAGCTGGTCTAGTGGAAGCAAGAGAAAAACTCAAATATTATAACATGGACAAGCAAGAGCAAAAAGCGTATGAAGAGTATTTGAATGTCATTATGATACAAAATGACGTGATAGGCAACGCCAAGGACGAAGGTCGCGCTGAAGGACTTGCTGAGGGCCGTACTGAAGGTCGTGCTGAGGGTGAACAATCTAAAGCAATAGAAATAGCAAAAATACTGAAAACAAAGGGTATGAGCTTGGATGAAATTGCTGTGGTTACAAAGCTTACGCTATCTGAAATAGATGAGTTATAATGAAAATTGCATTAGTAACTTGAAAATTCTTTATATTAATTTGAGTTGTGATAAGCAACCCTATTATTTCAGCGGCAAAAATTCACTTTTTTTCAATCTAAAACCAATTACTTTCTTTTTACAAAGTGTGTTCTTAATTAATGCAACGTTTTTGTCCACTTCCGTAAATAGTGTTCATTATCGAACATTGTCAATTATTTTAACTTGCTAATAATTAACACCATACGTCTTTGGCACGGTTTTCGCTTATATCAAGTGAAGTAAATGACTAAACTAAAACAACATGGACATTAAAGTGAAACAATCAGTAATTGCAAAAGAGCGGGCCACGCTGGCGGCAAAGTGGTTAGGAGGCATTGCCGTGATCTTTATAGCGATATTGATTCTGCTGAAAATGGTACAACCCTCCGTTTCGCTGTCGGAGATTAAACTCTCTACAGCCGATGTGGGCAACATTGAAGTCACCGTCTCCGCTACGGGAAAGGTGGCACCAGCATTCGAGGAGATTATCAACAGTCCCATCTCATCGCGGATTGTTAAGGTGCACCAACAAGCAGGGGCACTACTCGAAAAAGGGGATCCCATTCTGGGGTTAGACCTTTACAGTGTGGAGAATAATTACCAGATGATGCTCGACCAAGAGGCGATGAAAGTGCTGGCATTAGAGAAGTTGAGATTAGAGAATAAAACCTCTATTTCTGAATTTTCGTTGCAGTTGCAAGTGCAAAAAATGGAGTTAGAACGGATGGCACTTGAGCTCGCCAATCAACAATACTTAGACAGTTTGGGCGCCAGTACCGCTTCTGCTGTGCAACGGGCCGAAATGGAACACAACATAGCAGTGATGCAGTATGAAGAAGATGCCCAAAAATTTACCAACCAAAAGGCATTGGCAAATGCCAATGAGAAAATTATGGAACTCGACATTAAAGTGTTCCGAAGAGAGCTGGAACAGCTAAAATCTACGTTGGTGCAATCGGAGA
The DNA here is from genome assembly GCA_964371885.1 of uncultured Lentimicrobiaceae bacterium. Taxonomy (GTDB): domain Bacteria; phylum Bacteroidota; class Bacteroidia; order Bacteroidales; family WCHB1-69; genus CAYJOY01. Next base: position 8,214 of record CAYJOY010000029.1, read on the forward strand.
TTACCGCTCCCGCACGGGCAGTGCTTTCGTATGTAAACAACAATGTAGGCTCGCAAATATCAGCGGGCGAAAAGGTAGCCATCATTTCCGACTTATCACAATTTAGTATCGATTGTACCATTGCCGACCTCTTCCGTAGTAGGGTTTCTACTGGCAATAAGAGCTACGTTGTGATTGGGAAAACGACATTGGAAGGGCGTATCAGTCATCTGAACCCCGTGTCGGCCAATGGACAAATTCAGTTTTCAATTCAACTACAAGAGCCGCGCCATCCAGTATTGCAATCGGGATTATTTTGCGAAATACATGTGGTGGAATCGATGCTGTCGGATGTAGTCCGCATTGCACAAGGGAAATACTACAAAGGGCCTGGCACCTACCAAATGTTTGTCCGCGAGGGTAATCTGTTGAAAAAGCGGGAAGTGGAGCTAGGGCGCTGCAACTACGACTACGTAGAGGTGATTAGCGGCATTGCCCCACAAGAAGTGGTGCTGGTGAGCACAATCGATAAAATAGAACGGAAAAAGAAAGTAAAAATTAAAGATTAAAACTCTTAACTACCCATTAATCACTCTAAATCACACATCAATGACAAATTTCATAAAACGACCTCTTACCCTTTGCATCATAGTGCTACTGTTCTCTTATTCGTTACGAGCGCAACAAGATACCCTGCCTCTCAATGTGCACGAGGTGATAGCGCTGGCGCAAAGTCAGTCGGTATCGGCGGTAATTGCCGAAAATCAACTCCAAACGGCCTATTGGGAATATAAAAGCTACAAAGCGGGAAGGTTACCCGAAATATCGATAGATGGGATGCTCCCCAACTATCGCCGCAGCTATAACTCCTACCAACACGAGGATGGGAGCTACTCATACGTGCGCAGCAACAACCTCTCCATCGCTTCTGGGGTCCATCTCACCCAAAACATCCCTTTTACGGGCGGGCAAATACAATTGAGTTCCTCTCTCAACTTCACTACGCAGCTAGGAGAGAAAAGCACCGAATTTCTTTCCATCCCTGTGGAACTCACGCTCATTCAACCAATATTTGCTACCAATACGCTAAAATGGGACAAACAGATAGAGCCGCTGAAATACGAAGAGGCGCAAATTCAATATACGGAAGGGATGGAGAGAATTACCCTCGAAGCGATTAATTATTACTTCAATTTCTTATTGGCGCACTCTACCCTTACCACGGCGCAACAAAATTTAAAGAATGCGCAAAAGCTGTACGAGATTGGGAAAGCCAAAAAAGAGATTGGTGAACTTTCGAAAAATGAGTTGATACAGTTAGAGATAGAGCAACTACAATCGAAAGCGCAGGCCACCGAGGCGCAAAGCGCGTTGCAGGCACAAATGTTTCAGCTCGCTACCTTTCTTGGGTTGCACGAGTCGCTCTACCTGCAATTGGAAGTGCCACACACTATTCATGCCGGCACCTTGCTCTATGAGGTGGTATTGGAGCACGCTCTTGAAAATAGCTCGTTTGCCAAAAACATACTACGCCGCCAAAAAGAGGTAGACTATGCCGTGGCTATCGCAAAGGGGAACCGACGAAAAGTAGACCTCTATGCCTCGTTCGGGCTCACGGGCATTGGCAACGAAATCCCTAACGCCTACACTAACTTGGCCGATAACCAAATTGTAGAGGTGGCCGTACGAATACCCATCCTTGACTGGGGAAAACGGGAGGCGCAAGTGGAGTTTGCCAAAAGTAACAAGGCGGTGGAAGAGGCGAAAATGAAAGAGGAAGAGTTGTCGTTTAACCAAGAT
>CAYJOY010000029.1:10043-13132 GCA_964371885.1 uncultured Lentimicrobiaceae bacterium
GTAGAACGGTTCAACAACCAAGCACAACAGCTACAAATTGCCATCGAATCGGATAAATTGGCACAAACTCGGTATGCTATTGCCATGGAAACGTTTGTTTCTGGAGAGATTAGCATACTAGAACTCAACGATGCCCGTGATTCTAAAAATTCATCTACCCAACAACTTATAGAAGAAATGTATCGTTATTGGAGCTATTATTACAACGTTCAATTATTAACCCTAAAAAAAATGAATACCCTTTTAATTAAGGGGTAACCAACACCATATTTTACATTACCTTTGCAAACCCAAAAAATCACAAAGAGATATGATACTAATAGTAGACGACGACCTAAATATACGCAATAGCCTCACACTTTTATTTAAGATGGGAGAACTCCCCTCTATGGCGGTAAGCACCCCCAATCAGGCCATCGCAGCCATTAGGGAAGAGATTATCACACTGGTGATTATGGACATGAACTATTCGCTCACTACCTCCGGCGAGGAGGGGCTCCATCTGTTAAAACAGATCAAAATCTTACGTCCCGAAATCCCCATTATACTCATTACGGCGTGGGGTAGTATTCAACTGGCCGTGGAAGGGATGCGCGAAGGGGCTTTCGATTTTATTACCAAACCGTGGAACAATACCCTACTTTTAAACACGGTGAAAACGGCCATAGAATTACATCAAAGCAAAGAGACTACGCCTCCCAATGCAAGTTTATTAAGCCACATTATTGGGCGCAGCTATGCCATACAAGAGATTTTGAAAACAGTGGCTAAGGTGGCTAAAACCAACGCTTCTGTTTTAATAACGGGCGAGAGCGGAACGGGGAAAGAGCTCATTGCCGAAGCCATACACCACCAAAGCAAAAGGGCAGGCAAGCCATTTGTGAAGGTGAACCTAGGCGGGGTGAGCCAGTCGCTGTTCGAGTCGGAGATGTTTGGACATAAAAGGGGTGCCTTTACCGATGCCCACTCCGATAGAAAAGGACGCTTTACCATAGCCAATGGGGGGACCATTTTCTTAGATGAAATTGGCGATTTAGACCTCAGCTGTCAAGTGAAACTGCTCCGCGTACTGCAAGAGCAAACCTTTGAAGTGCTGGGGGAAAGCACCCCCAAAAAGGTGGATGTGAGAGTGGTGACTGCCACCAACAAAAACCTTGCCGCCATGGTATCCCAACATCAGTTTAGGGAGGATCTTATGTATAGAATCAACCTCATCCCGATACATCTCCCCCCATTGAGGGAGCGGCGCGAGGATATTCCACTCCTTGCCCAGCACTTTGCCACACAAGCAGCTAAAAAAGAGGGAATAGCCCCTCCAACTATTACCCGAGAGGGGCTCCAATTCCTGGAGAAACTTCCGTGGGAAGGGAATGTGAGAGAGCTGAAAAATATGATAGAGCGTGCCATGATTCTCAGTGAAGGGAGCACGTTAGAGGAAGACGATTTTAAAGCGTTGGCCAAAACGGAAAGTGGGGCGGCTAACTTTAACTCGTTGGAAGAGATGGAGCGCGAAAAAATTAAAGAGGAGTTGCAGAAAAACCACTACAATATTTCGCAAACGGCTAAAAACTTAGGCTTGAGCCGCGCCGCCCTCTATCGCCGATTAGAGAAATATCAAATACCCTATACCTCATGAGTGCAAAACAATATTTTTGGGCCCTAGCATTTCTCCTACTTGCTACCTTAGTGGGCATTGGCTACATCCTATATCATCACCATGTGCAAGGCTATTTTATTATATTACAAGCGGTTGCCTTCCTTTTCATCACCCTGCTTATTCTCCTTTACCGCAAATGCATCCGCCCTATTAACACCATTAACTTAGGGTTAGGACTTTTAAACGAGGAAGATTTCAACACGCGGTTAAGCCTCACCGGCATTGGCGATGTGGATACTATTATTGCCCTTTTTAATAAAATGATGGAGCAATTGCGCGAAAAACAGATCAAACTCAAAGAACAAAATTACTTCCTCGAACTCTTAATCAACTCCTCCCCCATGGGGATTATTATTTTAGATCTAGATGAAAAGATTCTATCCTTCAATCCTGCTGCTGCCACCGTTATTGCGATAACAGGAGAAGAGGGGCGGGCTATTACCGCATTGCAACACCCCATTGCCGCAGCGCTGGCCGCCCTGCCCAAAGGGAGCTCTAAAGTAATACGATTAGACAACGGAGAAATTTACAAATGCACCAAGGCCTCCTTTCTTAACAGCGGTTTTAACCAATCGTTCTTTTTAATAGAAAAAATGACGGAGGAGGTAATGTTGGCCGAGCGAAAAGCATACGAGCAGGTAATTAGAGTGATAGCACACGAGGTGAACAACTCTATGGCTAGCATCTCCTCTTCTATTGAGGTGGTGAGCCACATTATTGAAGCGGCGCCCTTGCAAGAAAAAGAGAGTGTGGAAGTACTCAACAGTTCGGCAGAGCGGTGTGTAAACCTCAGCCATTTTATCTCTAAATTTGCCGATGTGGTAAAAATACCAGAACCCACTAAAACTGCGGTAGAGGTAAACCACCTCATCTTGAAAAACATGAAGCTATACGAAAGTTTAGCAATGGATAAACATATCCGTTTTCACCTGCAACAGAGTCCAACGCCAGTAACCATCCAGGCCGATTTAATACAGTTGGAGCAGGTATTGGTTAACATTGTAAAAAACGGCATTGAGGCCATTGAGCAAGAGGGCGACATCACCTTCACCATAGCCAGCAACACCCTCACCATCTCCAACAATGGCGCCCCTATTGACGATGCCAGTGCCCAGCATCTCTTCTCCCCTTTCTTCACCACCAAGCCCAAAGGGCAAGGGCTCGGCCTGCTCATTACCCGCGAAATTTTAACCAAACACCAATTCACCTTCAGCCTCAAAAGCCAAAGTGATGGGGTGACTTGTTTTGTGATGGGGTGGTAGGAGGTTCCTCCGCCCCGACGACGTCATTGCGGACTTGCTCCGCAATCTTTTCCACTAACGGTACTCACTTATAATCAAGAAATTGTGGCGCGTATACCGTGAAACCGTTGCGTGGAAATTCATTGCCAACGTGAGCACAATAAAATGGTTTTACTCTGCAATAGGGGGGG
>CAYJOY010000030.1:0-12347 GCA_964371885.1 uncultured Lentimicrobiaceae bacterium
TCGTTAAAATACGGCATCAAAGGGTTCACTTTTAGGGGTGGTATCGGAACAGCATTCCGCGCACCTAGCATTAAAGAGCTATATTACGACTTCGACCATCAAGGGATGTTTTGGGTGTACGGAAACCCCGATTTACAAGCAGAAAAAGGGCTATATAGCTCGCTATCTACAGAGTATGCCTATAAAAATTGGTACCTATCGGTAGGAGGATACTGGAATAACATCAACAATAAAATTACTCAATACGATGTGGTTAACGAAGCCGGGGCACTCGAAAAATATTACAAAAATGTAAGCAGTGCCACGTTGCGCGGAATCGATTTTAATTTCTCGTACACCCTCGTTCGACAAATCGTTTTTAAAGGGAGCTACAGTTTTTGCGATGCACGCGATAACTCTACAGGACTACAGCTAGAGAGTAACGTAAAGCATAGTGGAACCGCTTCGGTTACTTGGAATGGGAAAATTGCCAGATCTCCATTCTCGTTGCAATTTGCAGGAAGAGTAACATCTCCAAAACTTTACCAATCTATGGTTACCAACGAAGATGGAACACAAACCACCGAGTTAGAAGAGTCGAAACCTTATAATATCTGGAAAATAACATTGGTAAAACCCTTCAGAATAAAAAAACATACCATAGAGATAACTCTTAAATGTGATAACATCTTTAATTTTAAAGAAGAATCTTTTATCAATCCCGGACGACAATACATGGTTGGGGTAAGATACGCATTTAAATAACCATAATACGATTAACAATAAAAAAATAATATCAATTTAAACTTAAAAAAATTATGAAAAACTCTGTTTTAGCATTATCAATTGCTTTTTTGGCCATTTTCGCAATCTCTTGTGATAAAGAACCTGAACCAACAACCACAGGCCAAGAAAAATACATCGAATCTACGGCTGATTCTGTTTGGCATTACTTCTCGATGGCTACTGGCGAAGTAGTAGGAAAAGGGATTGAAAACGATGAAGAGAACGCCCAATGGTTTGCACGCACCGACTGGGATTTTGCTGTTAAAAAATACCAAGTTAGAACCAACTCTGGATCATCAACAACCGCTAACGGATTAGGTGGTGTTTACACTTCTAGCACAGAAAATCCTGATGAAGTTACTACTATTCCTGCTGCGGCATCTTTTAAAATTGATGAGCTTGTTACCTCTGAAGGAATGGGCGGCGTTACTACCACTTCACTTTCTGATGCCACTGTTATCGTATTCAAAACTAACGAGGACGGATCTTTAGTAATGCCTCCTGTTTATGAAAAAGCACCTGTTTATATTTTCCGCACTGCCGATGGTGCCTCATACTATAAAGTGGATTTTACTCAATATCTTAACGAAGACAATACGTCGGGGCACGTGAAATTCAATCTTGCTAAAATGTAACATTCGTTTGTTTTGATTTAAGGGGACATCTAATAATTCCCCATCGATTTTTATAACAATAATTAATATGGACAAAAAATCTCTGTTTTACACATCTATGAGCGATATATTGGCATCTTTTCCCCATTTTTATCATCACATAGCACGCTATGCGCTTCAAAAAATGAGAAAAATCTACGCAATATCTCATCTCAAATCTGGGCAAAGCAATTTTTAGAAGTCCCCTTAATATGAATTTTATGAAGAAAAAAACTTTTCTTTATAGCGCGCTAATAGTGATAGTTTTAACTATCACTTTCGTGCTATATAACACACAGGTTTCTAAAACTCGTGTGGCAACCGTTAACTTCCCCGATTTCTCCGTCGAGAAAATGATCCGTTCTAATAATAACAACTTCGTGAAAATTGAAAGTGTTGATCTTGAAAATCTTGATAAACTGAAAAATTACGACATGATCCTCGTACGTATCCACGGAAGTTCCCTCAACGCAACGCATTTCCAAGCCATTGAAAATGCTATTAATAAAGGGATACCTGTTTTCTCTACCGAAAGCGATAACGAAGAGATAAATACACTACAAGGACAAGAGCTAAGATATGTAACCACACTCATGGATAACGGCTCTGTAAAAAATAATCAAAGCCTTTTTAACTATATCCGTAAAAAAATCGATAATAAAAAATTCTTCAACAAACCATACGAAGAACCTGTTATTATCCCTTCCGATTACTTCTTCCACTTAGGAGACGACAATTTCTTTAACTCATACGAAGCATATCAAAAATTCTACGAATCTTCAGGAAAATACAAGAAAGATGCACCCCGTATTGCCTTACTATTAGGAAATATTAACTTACAAAATTCTAACGAAGACCATATTGCTGCTGTTATTAACACATTAGAAGAAAAAGGGTTAAATGTATATCCAATCAGCTCTTTTGGAATGAAAAAACTGGGGATGATTCAAGAAATAAACCCCAATCTTATCATTAACAACCCACATGGAAGATTAGTAATGGGGATGGCTGACGCTGGGGAAGCATTGTTAAAAAATCTTAATATTCCTATTCTAGCCCCTGTTACTGTGAGCGAACTTCACGACACGTGGCTTAAAAGTAAACAAGGAATGCAATCGGGAGGTTTAACCTCTATGAGCGTGGTACTCCCTGAGTTAGATGGAGCTGTTGCCCCTTTTGCCATTGCGGCACAGTTTGAACGGAATGGCTATAATATCTTCGACGAAATCCCAGGACATACCGAAAAATTCTGCTCACTTGTAAAAAACTATACAGATCTCCAAACTACATCAAATAGTGAGAAAAAAATTGCGATATACTACTACAAAGGGGTAGGAAAAGGGACGCTCTCTGGAGCAGACCTCGAAGGTGTACAATCGCTATATAACACTTTAACACTCCTAAAAAAAGAGGGTTACAACCTCGATGGACTACCTGGCTCCGCTTCTGAACTTGAAACCCTCATCCAAAAACAAGGCTCCGTTCTAGGCGCCTACGCACTAGGTGCCTACGACGAATTTCTGAAAAATGGAAATCCCGAATTGGTTGAAGTATCAACATTTATGCAATGGGCCAACGAAGCGCTTCCTCGCGATTTAGTAGAAGATATGCGCGCGCAATACGGCGAAGCACCTGGTAAGTATATGGCCTACGAAGAAGAAGGGAAGCAATATATTGCAGTGGCACGCCTCCAATTTGGTAACGTTACCATTCTTCCTCAGCCTATTGTAACCGAAGGCTCCGATCTAGAAGCCATTACCCACGGGGTTGATGGTGCTCCATCTTACCCATACGTGGCATCTTACCTTTGGACAAGAAAAGGATTCAACGCCGATGCTCTCATCCACTTCGGAACACATGGTAGCCTCGAGTTTATCCCTGGAAAACAAATAGCACTCTCCGACTACGATTGGACCGACGCCCTTGTGGGCGATATGCCCCACTTCTACATCTACACCATCAACAACATTGGAGAAGGTATTATTGCTAAAAGAAGAAGCTATGCCACTTTAATAGACCATCTTACCGCACCTTTTATGCAAGGTGAATTGTATGGAGAACTCGATAAATTGGTAGGTATTGTTCACCGCTTCGAACACCTTGAAGAAGGCGAAATAAAACAAGAGTATAGAAAAACCATTACACAATTGGCCAAAAACCAAAATATATGCAACGCGCTTGGCCTCGACTCTACGCGCACACTCAACAATGAAGAAATTGAAAAAGTACATATCTACTTAGAAGAAATTAACGGCGCTAAAGTTACCGACGGATTGTATACCTTAGGAGAGAGATACACCGAAGAAAATGCACAAAATACCGCCTACCTAATGGTGAACGATGCCATTAAATATTCGTTGGCATCTCTAGATGTGGCTAAAGGAAAGATAGATGCCGACAAACTCGACAATATCTCCTTTATTTCGCACAACTACACTAAAAAAGCAGACCAAATTATTCAACGTGCATTTAAAGGTGAAGAGGCTAACAAAATTTTTAATACTGTTGTTTCTCCCAACGATGCGCAACGCTATCATTCCGCTATAGAAAAAGAGAAGAAAGAAGAGGAAGAGAAAATGGCCATGATGAGAAAAATGATGGGAGCCATGTCTGAAGTACCTGAGCCACAGAAATTTTTAGATGACAATGGAGACATTATTGACACTGGAAAAGTAGCAGCATCGAAAAGAACACCTCGTGGTCATCCCGCCTGGATTCCTATTGGCGATGGAGACAAACCCCCGAAACACGTAAGAGAAAAAGCAAAAGAATCGAAAGCAAAAGAGAACGAGAAAGAGGAGAAAAAAGAACCCTCTATGATGGAAAGTATGGCAATGGCAACACCTCAATCTGAGGATGCTACATACGATCCGGAAAAAGAGTTAATAGAAGCCCTTAGAAACCTTAAGGAGGCTATTGCTATTATTGCTATTAAAAAAGAGCAATTAAAGGAAAGCACCACGCTAGAACAACGAGCTTTAATTACAGCACTCAATGGTGGGTACATCCTTCCTAGTTCTGCTGGCGATCCTATTGTTAACCCTAGTGCCGTTCCTACTGGAAGAAACTTCTACGCTATTAACCCCGAAACTACCCCTAGCGCCGAAGCCTGGAAAGTTGGTAAACGCCTTGCTAACGATATTATTGAAAAAGAACGCGAAACCAAAGGAGCATACCCCGAAAAAGTGAGCTTTACATTATGGTCTACCGACTTTATATCTAGCGAAGGGGCTAGCATTGCGCAAATACTATGGATGCTCGGTGTTGAACCTCTCCGCGATGGCTTCGGATACATCCGCTCCTTAAAACTAGTCCCCATCGAAGAACTCGGAAGACCACGTATCGACGTAGTGGTGCAAACCTCAGGGCAACTTCGCGACATTGCAGCCTCGCGCTTAGCACTCATTAACAAAGCAGTGGAAATGGCAGCCAATGCCAACGATGGCGACTTTGAAAATTTTGTAGCAAAAGGGTTGAAAGATGCCGAAGTACTACTCCTCGAAAAAGGATTCTCACCCGCCGAAGCTCGACAATATTCAAAAGAGAGAATTTTTGGTGGTGCTCGCGGAAACTACGGAACTGGAATTATGGGCATGGTAGAAGATAGCGAAAACTGGGATTCACAAAGCCAAATTGCCACGCAATACCTAAAAAACATGAGTGGTATATACTCTGCCAATGGCTCCGAAAACTGGGGAGAAGTACGAGAAGGGGTGTTCGAAGCTGCGCTTCTTAACACCAGCGTGGTAGTACAACCCCGCTCTAGCAATACATGGGGGCCACTTAGCCTCGACCACGTATACGAGTTTATGGGAGGATTGTCGGCTGCCGTTACTCAAGTAACAGGAGAAGACCCAACCGCATATTTCAACGACTACCGTAATACGAGTCGCGCGAAAGTACAAGAACTGAAAGAAGCCATTGGGGTGGAAACCAACTCTACCATATTCAATCCGAAATATATTACCGAAAAAATGAAGGGAGAAGCCAGCTCATACGCAGGCTTTGCTGAAACAGTGAGAAACACTTTCGGATGGAACGCTATGAAACCATCTGCTATAGACGAACATATATGGGACGAATATTACGAAGTATATGTTAAAGACAAATTTGATCTACAAATGGAGGCTAAATTCTCTGAAAAGAACCCCTACGCTCTGCAAGAAGTTACCGCGGTAATGCTCGAATCGGCGCGTAAAGGGATGTGGGACGCCTCGCAAGAACAAATTGAAACAGTAGCCGAACTACATACTAAACTCGTTGTAGAACACGAAGCAGGATGTAGCGGTTTTATATGCGATAACAATGCATTACGACAATTTATTGCCGAAAATAGCAACAATGCAACAGAGTATAACGAGGCTATTAAACAAGCCCGCGAAGTGCAACTAAACAACGATAAAGCTCAACAAAGTGTGGTGCTCGAGAAAGAAGAAAAAGAGGAGGCTGATAAACAACAAAATAACACACAGCAAAATCAAGAAAAAAAGAACCTCACCTCATTATACATCATCGTTGCTCTTCTTGTGGCATTAGTAGGATGGGTTATTTACCGTAAGCTAAAACAATAATGGTTACAATTGTTCAGCTTATATTTGCTATCGCGCTACTTAAATATTGCCTAAAGGCGGCACTCTCCAACAACGTATTTATAATTGTTGGATACAGTGCTGCCTTAGCACTTATCGCATTCGCAGTATACCCTATAGTTATTAACCAACCTATGACCATCGTTTCCGATATGCTGGAAAGTAAGATATTTGTAGAAAACCTTGCCCTAATAACTATCGCCGAATCAATATTGGAAATAATGATCTCTATATTTCTATTAGAAAATTATTTTCTCCCTAAAAACAAAAGAAAAAAAACAGCACGTATCCTCAAAATCATCCCTGGTGTGCTCGTTTTCTTTGCCGTGGCATACTTCGAACTACTCTTCTTTAAAGCACGTGCAGGACACGACTTCCTAATCACGGCCATCTTATTCTCTTCAATATTATTGATAGGAATATCAGCAATATCGCTAATTATAAAATATATAATATTTAACGAAAGTCTAAAACTAGAAATTAAAGTAATCCTTAATCTTGCAATTCTGCTACTCGGATTGCTCGTTAGCGCATCGGTTGCCGATTATAACATATCCTATGCGCAAACCGTAATAGAATGGGGGCACCTTATATTCATTGTTGTAGGATTTGTATTGTTGGCAACAATCGGATTCCTATTACACAAATTCAATTTTAATCATCACTTTAAAAACATATTAAAAAAACAAAAATAATGGAACAAATTACAAATATCCTATATTGGATTTCTACCGGTTTAATGATTCCTGTAACCCTTTTCTTAATTTACTTTTTCCTAACGGCACTCATGATGATTGGTGGGTTTTATGGAAACTATATCTCAAGAAACAAAATTAACGTAAAAATAAACAAAGAGTTAGAAAACATAGATGGGGAAAAATTTCTAGAAACCCTTTCTGAATATGATGCAAAAAAATCACACTTAATCCAATCATTACTTAGAATGAAAAAAGCGCAATCGAACCTTCCAATGGTGGAGAAAATTGTGGGAGATTACGAAATTATTGCAGATAAAGAGTTGGGAAAATCGAAATTATTAGTAAAAATTGGACCTATGCTAGGACTAATGGGAACGCTAATTCCGATGGGACCTGCTCTTGTAGGACTAGCCACTGGCGACATCGCCTCTATGGCAAGCAATATGCAAGTGGCCTTTGCTACAACTGTTATCGGGATTATTATTGGTGCTATCGGATTTATAACCCTACAAGTGAAACAACGCTGGATAGCCGACGACTTAAACATTCTAGAATACATTAACGAATCTATAAAAACCAACTCATAATGGCGCGTAAACGTAAATTAAGAAGAGATAACGACGACCACGACCCGTTGTCATCATTAACCAACCTCTTCGATGCAGCCATGGTATTCGCCGTGGCACTCATGGTGGCACTCGTAACTCGATTCGATATGACCGAAATATTTTCACAAGAAGATTTTACAATGGTCAAAAATCCTGGAACCGAACAAATGGAAATCATTACTAAAAAAGGGGAGAAAATTGAAAAATATACCCCATCGGAAGATAAAAGCAGCTCCAACTCTCGCGGAAAACGGGTAGGAACCGCTTATCAATTAGAAAACGGAGAAATTATTTATGTCCCTGAATAGTAATTTACAAAACATTTTCCCGTTATCGTAAAATAATATTAAAAAATAAAGTTTGAAAAACATCTGTTACAACAAATGATATGACAAATCTACAAAAACATTTTTTTACCAAAGAAACAAAAATGGCAGATGCCATCCTTCAAAATTACACACTATTATCGGTATTGCCACGATTCGATATTGAATTAGGTTTTGGAGAAAAAAACATACAAAAAATTTGTACCGAACTCGAAATTGATGTGAATTTCTTCTTGTTAGTGTGCAATATCCATACCTTTAATTACTACAACCCCTCGAAAGAAGACCTCGAAAACATTAACCTACAAAGCGTTATTCAATATCTCGAAAAATCACACCGATACTACACACAAAGCCGTATCAATAGTATTGAAGGAAAACTAGACGCACTAGAAATCTTAAACCCAGGAAATCACCATCAAATAGTAAAAGATTTTTTTCACGAATATAAAAATGAAATTCTAAATCACTTCGATTACGAAGAAAATGAGATCTTCCCCTACATCTATAAACTCATCAATAAAGAAATTGCAAAACCATTCCACATCGACCAATATGAAGAAAATCACGATAACATTAATGATAAACTCGTAGACTTGAAGAATATTTTTATTAAATATCTCCCCGCAAACTACACCTCCGAAGAGCGTACACACATTTTAAATGACATTTTTTTATTTGAAGACGATCTCTCAAAACATACCCGAATAGAAGAACGCGTCCTAATACCCATTGTAAAATCAATAGAATACGAATATGAGAATTGAGAAATCAAACATTGCGATTATAGATCCCTCAGAAATTGTGGTAAAAGGGATAACCTCTGCTTTACAAAATAAAAACACCGCACATATTGTAGTGAATTTCTCCTCTACCTCACTGCCCGTTTTTGCTATCCCTGAAATCGATATAGTAATCATTAATCCGATTATTACCAGTACCGAAAATCAAAGCAAACTAAAAAATCTATTCCCATTCGCGAAATTTATCGCAATTGTCTACCATTTTATTGAGAAAAAAACACTCAAATCGTTCGATGATGTGATAGAAATTAACGATAGCACGCAAAGAATAAAACAGGTAATTGAAACAACATTACAGAAAAAAACGGAAGAAAATTCTGATACAGAAATGGATGAACTTTCAGATAGAGAAAAAGATATTCTTATAGCTGTTTCTAAAGGAATGCTTAACAAACAAATTGCAGATCAATACAATATCTCTATTCATACCGTGGTTACTCACCGAAAAAATATAACTCGCAAAATAGGAATTAGAACAGTTGCCGGCTTAGTTGTATACGCACTTCTCAATAATTTAATAGAAGAAAGCGAAATCTTAAAATAAAAACTGAATTCAATTTTATACATTAAGTTCAAGCCTCTCTTGAGGCATCATATATTTATCTCTCTTTTAACACACTTCAATTGTGTAAATGTTAAAATTATAGTGTATCTTTGCGTCCTAGAAAATATTCTCTGTATAACATTACAAAAATATAAACTTTATAATTATTGAGCAATGAAAAACCTTTTATTTATCTTAAGTTTTCTTTTTTTAACTACCTCATTATGCGCACAAAGCAATGATGTAGGCACAATGGAGCCAGTTAAAGAAATTATAAAAAGGAGAATTCTCGTTACCACTGTAACTTTTGGACCTACCGTAGATTGGTTTACACCAACAACAGAAAATATGGTAAAAACTGGCGCATCGGTTGGTTTTAGAGGGGGCATTGGCTTTGACATTGACGTGAAAAAGAACCAAAAACTATTTGTTACCACAGGAATTATGGTGAGATATTTGAATAGTGGGGTAGACACTCAAGAGAAGTACAATATTAACGACACCATGGTTACCTATAACGTAACACGCTCTCTAAGCAATCTTTCTATTGTAATCCCAACAGGGGTTAAACTCAAAACATTACCAAGAAACAATTGTGTTTTTGCTGGAAGCTTCGGTTTTTACCACGGATTTACAGTTCGAGGGCGCACCTCCGACGATATTGAACTGCTTGAAGGGACTGATGGAGATGGAAATCCTATCGAATTTGATATTGAAACTACCTCAATGCCACACGACGAAGGTTCTTTATACTCATTCACACCGTATGCTGGAATGGGCTTTGAGTACCAACTTAAGAATGGGCAACGTGCCTCCATATATGCTCAGTATGCCCCACAAGTTTCCAACTATTTCACTAAAAAAGCGGTATCTATTAATGGGAATTCGAGAGAAAAAGCGCTCATTCACTCCCTCGAAATCATGTTAGGGTTTTCTTTCTAAAAAATTTTCTGATTATGCGGGCACGCCTCCTGGCAGGCATCGCAACCATCTGCCCAACCATACTGCTGTACAAGGGTAACATCTTTCTCCTTTCGAGTGGTAAGATAGGCTAAACACTTGCGCGAATCGATGTAGTATGGTGCTGCAATAGCCTGTGTAGGGCACGCTTTTATACATCGTCCGCAATTTGCGCACGACTGCTCAATGGGAGTACTATACTCATCTACCTCCTCATTTATAGCAATAATTCCCATTACAAAATAGGTGCCACGCTCCGATATTAAAAGCGAATGTTTACCAACGAAACCCAAACCAGCGCGTACACCCCAGTTTTTCTCCGATACACGCGATGTATCGACACTTACCATGTATTGGCACCCGTGCTCCAATTGCAACGCCTCTCCTACCCTTTTCAACCTCTTCTTGAGCCGCCTCTGGTAATTGCCAACATTTCTAAATCGCGCAACCTTGTAATCGCCTCGATACATACTTTGATCCCCATAATGGAATAAAGCAACAATCACACTCTTACACTGTGGTAAAAATTCATCAATTTGAAAACGTTGTGGTATATTTTGTGCCAAATAGTGTTGATCGGCATGGTAACCCTGCACTATGGCATGCTTAAAATGTGGCTCCTCACTTTCCATTGAGGCCGCTTTGGCTACACCATACGCAAAGAAACCCTCAGATAGAAGTAACTCTTTGATTTGGGCTACTAAAATCATTGTATAGGGGTAAATTTCTCTGGAATACGAATGGCTGTTGGGCCAGGCACATTAAATTTTACACTCTTTACTTCCATATCGAGAGTTATTGTAGAAGTTTGTGCCTTCACCGTTTCAAAAAGGGAATAACTCCCAATAGGTACATAATTAAAATATTCTATATCGATAATTTCTTTAACCTCAGGAACTTCAATCTTATGGCGTGTAACCTGATAAGAATCGTCGAGAATAAGTTTCTGGATAATCTGCAATGGAAGCGTTTGATGCTTTCTTTCTGAACATATTAGCTGTAAACGCTTATCTTCATCAATTACCTGCCATTCTTCGCAAGGCACAAAACCATTAAAATCCTTTCCGTTTACCAACGACTGTAACATGTCGAAATCTACAGGAAAATTAAAAATAATTGATAAAAGTTCGTGCGAACCGTCAAAATAGCTCTTTTGCATTTTGTTAACAAATGTAGCTCTGGTAGGGGTAACTACCAAACGGGCTAATTCTACACCCGAAGTGCTCGCATTAAAATAAATAATACTATCTATTCTATTTACAATGTAAATCTGCACTACATCGTGAGCTTCTTGCGTAATAAATTGGGTTTTTGCTCTATACGATATCCACTTATAGGGATAACTTCGTAAATTCATAGAATCCACAGGAGTAAGTGTATCGCATACTTTAGGAATACTAAATGTTGAATATGGGAGAAGTAATGAAGTTGCGTTCTCCGATTTAAGGGCAATAATTATAAATAAAAATGGGAAAAAGAGTAACTTCTTAATATTCATCCTCATTAAAGAAGTCTTTAAAATCTTCTCTCGTTGGGTAGTCTGGCCAAATATCCTCTATCGACTCATACATTTCGCCTTCATCTTCTATCTCTCGAAGATTCTCAGTTACTTCTAGTGGTGCGCCTGAACGTACCGCAAAGTCAATCAATTCGTCTTTGGTTGCTGGCCATGGAGCATCCTCAAGTTTCGATGCTAATTCTAAAGTCCAATACATATTGTTATAAGAAGTGGTTAATAGTCAATTTCTCCTATACTATTATTGTATATCTGTATATTAAAAAACACTTACAAAGCTGCAAGTGTTTTTGTCGGGATAGCAAGATTCGAACTTGCGACCTCCTGCTCCCAAAGCAGGCGCGATAACCGGACTACGCTATATCCCGAGTTTTTTAGTAGCGAGGGCAGGACTCGAACCTACGACCTCCGGGTTATGAGCCCGACGAGCTACCACTGCTCTACCTCGCAATTATGCGGCAAAAGTAAACTTTATTTCTTTACAAACGTTGTTTTTTGCAAATTTTATTTATCACATAATCAAAAAGTTAAAAAATAAACATTTTATTCATTGCAAAAAAGCAGCTGTTTTTGGAATAATTATGCATTTTTTCCGCGCACTATTGCCTGAAATAATGTTCTATTACTTTGCTCTAAAACCACCTCTTCGTCCTGAATGAGCGTCTGAATTACTGCCTCTGTGTAATGACGTATCGTAATTAAGCGCACTTCTTCATTATATTTTACTTTGAAGTGTGGGGCTAAATCATGGAAAAAAGGGGCTAAATTGCGCTGCACATTATCGGCACACAATGAAAAACTCAACGCAGAGTTCTGTATTAAGTTAAATTTAACGCGATGTCTTGCACACATATCATAAATCATAGATAAATTATTAGCTGCAAT
>CAYJOY010000031.1:0-272 GCA_964371885.1 uncultured Lentimicrobiaceae bacterium
TTGAGGCTGCAAAAATACGTAGTTTATACTTACGTTCGGCGTGCTTTTGATTTTTTTTTCTTTTTGTAAATCAGTGTTTTGTGTTTTTTTTAAAATTTTTTTTCTTTTTTATCTCGATTTTTTGGAAGATTTTTTGCAGTTTTGTGAAAAATGATGCTTGTAAAGTTCTTCTGAAAAATAGATTTTATAAGTGGAAGATTGAGGTTTTTTCAGATTTTTTGAATCTTTTTTCTTGAAAAGATCGTAAATTTCATTTTTATAGTTGATACAAG
>CAYJOY010000031.1:282-4043 GCA_964371885.1 uncultured Lentimicrobiaceae bacterium
CGAGCCAGCAAAGTGCCACATAGTACTTTTAGGAAAGTTACCGTGATGTATTTCGAAAAATTGGGCGAATGATTCCTCCACAAGCGTGAGAATCTCTTTTTCGCATAAATGTGCATGCAGAAATGGCGAAAGTGAGGCAAAGAACTCTCGTGCCTTGCCACCCTGGTATATAGTACGAATTACTTTCGATGTATCTGTTTGAAATGTTTCCTCAAACAAGCAGCTAATTTTCTTAGAGAGATTGCGGAGTAAATATTGTGTAATAAACAACTTTCCTAAATAGGCGCCGCTCCCCTCGTCGCCAAGCATATAACCTAGTGAAGGTGCCACATAATCAATGTTTTGACCATTGTATAAGCAAGCTACCGCCCCGGTTCCCAGAATTGAGACCACCCCTCCCTCGTTGGAGGTGCACGCGCGACAAGCAGCTAACAAGTCGGAGTGTACCTCAATATTACTCGCTTGCCGAAACTGTCTCTCTAAAATATGTCTGACCCGCTGTTGGTTTGCCGCGTGTAAACACCCTGCTCCATAATAAGTAATCGATATTGTCTCTTTTAACTTTGGATATTTTTCGGTAATCCCAGATAATACAATAGTTATTTCTTGATCAGAAAGATAGTTAGGGTTAATCCCTTGCAGCGCGTCGTGAAGAATTATTGCCCCATTTTCTATAGCTAGCCACTCTGTTTTGGTAGCCCCGCTTTCTATATATATATGCATCTGTTTTGCTAATTTTTGTTATGCATCTCTTAATCCTTTAAAGTGGGAGTAATTTCTAATAATGTTAGATAGGGTGTATATTCTTAATTATTAAAAATATACATCAAGATGTTGGCTCCCATTTGCAGTGCTTTGGTACGTGTTTCCTCGCTGTTGCCATGCACTTCTTGATCTTCCCATCCGTCGCCTAAATCGCATTCGAAAGTGTAGAAACAGATGAGGCGTCCTTCCCATATAAGCCCAAAGCCTTGGGCTGGCTTATTGTCGTGTTCGTGAACCTTAGGCAACCCGTTAGGGAAATTGTATTTTTGGTGGTAAATAGGGTGACTAAAAGGGACCTCCACGAACTCTAACTCTGGAAAAACCACTTTCATTTGACTGCGAACAAACGGGTCGAGACCGTAGTTGTCGTCAATATGTAAAAAGCCACCCGCTAATAGGTACTCTCTGAGATTAGCGGCCTCATTAGCATCGAAAATTATATTGCCGTGCCCCGTTAAATGTACGTACGGGAAACGGAAAATATCGCGACTTCCTACGTCTACAGTTTCGTATTTTTCTGATAATGTAGTGTTTAGATTTTCATTGCAGAATGAAATTAAATTGGTTAGCGATGTTGGGTTAGCGTACCAGTCGCCACCACCACGATATTTTAAAAGTGCAATGCTCTGTGCTGAACTACAAATAATGGTTAAGATGAATGCGGATATGAGTATTAGTTTTTTCATTTTTAGATGTTTAAATTGCTTCTCGTTGTTGTTGTTTGTTGTTTTTAATGGGTGCTCCGTTTACCACTACTAACATTAAATCGTTAATTTCTATGTGGTAAATGTTTTGTTCAAAATGATGTTTAATAGAAACTTGACTGCTGCTTTTATCTACATAAATGTCTTCTATAAAATCAACATCCCCTTTAGCATACCACTTAAAGGCCGCCTCTTTAACGCACCAATAATAATATAAGTCTTTAATATTTTGTGTATTACATTGCTCTAATTCTTTTATGCTGATAAATTTATGGTAAAGTTTGTAAATTCTATCTTTTTGAAATTCAATGTCGATGCCTATTTTTTCTGTAGATATGGCAGCTGCTGAGATTTTGCCACTATGAGCAAACGATAAGTAGCACTCATCAATAAAAGGTTGTCCGTTTTTGGTATATTTAATGTTAATATTTTGTTTTTTAAGAAGTTGGCTCAGAGCCATTCGGCAGCCCAACCGTTCTAGTCGTCGTTGTGGAAGTTTAATGTTAGCAATAGCGTCATGGTCGCATGGGGATAGTTGTAGGTGGTCGTAAAAAAACGATTCGACTTCTGTATTTTCCCAAAGGGCTACAGAAGTCGATGCGTTTAACTGTTGGTTATAAAAAAGTGGCATAAGGTTTAGTTACCTCTCTCTTTGTCTTTTGCTTTTTGTAATTGTTTTTTCAGGGCATCAATAGCTTGATCAGTAGCTTCTTCAAACGATTTCGCGGTTTTTGAGGCGTGTGCATCATAGCCTCTAATCTTGATTCTGATGTCGGTGGTTTTATTATCAGGAGCATCACTGTTTTCTACTTTCAAAGTAACATCAGCACCAATAATGGAATCGTGGATTTTGTTTAATTTTTCGATTTTCTCAGAAATAAAAACCTCTAGTTTTTGATCTGCTTTAAAATGCACAGCATTAAATAAAATGTTCATTAGTCCTCCTTTTTTTATGCTCGTGGATGAGCTTGTTTATATGTTGATTTCAATTTCTCGATAGAGTTGTGGATGTATATTTGGGTTGCTGCCAAGCTACTGTGTCCTAATATTTCTTTAATGGCGTAAATATCAGCACCGTTATTTAAAAGGTGTGTGGCAAAAGTATGCCGTAAAATGTGAGGAGAGCGTTGGTCGATGGTAGTAATCATATCCAAATATTTTTTAACAATATTATAAACGCTTTTCGAACTCAATTTATTGGCTTTTTTATTAATAAAAATGAAACTATTTTTAGGAATGTCCATTTCTTGCTGTATATATTGGAGATAATTCTCGAGATTAGTCATTACGGAATTTGTTAAAGGTATGATTCTCACTTTTTTGCGTTTTCCTAATACAGTAACTTGCTGGTTGTAAAAATCGAAATTTTGTGTGGTTAACTGTAATAATTCCGACAGGCGCATCCCAGTAGCATAGAATAGTTCTATCAGAAGCTGGTCGCGCTTCCCCTCAAAGGTGTCAGGAAAGAGTGCCTTCGAGAATAAATTCCCCATCCCATCTTCGTTTACAAATTGTGGCAAACGTTTCACTTTCTTTGGGAGTATAACCCCTACAGCTGGGTTTATCTCTATTTTTTCTATCTTTATTAAAAATTTGTAAAACGATTTTAAAGTGCTTATCTTCCTGTGTATGGAAGTGTTAGAAATGTTCTCTTCCATTAAAGTAAGTACCCATGTTTTGATATCTGTGGTTTCAGTAGCCTCCCAATTTTCTATGGCTAAAATCTCTTTTGCGTACATAGAGAATTGATGTAAATCGGTTTCGTACGCCTTAGTAGTGTGTTCCGACATTCGTTTTTCGTGGCGCAAATAGTTGATAAATTGTTGAATATCAGTGTTGTTATCCATCTATATCTTTTACTAATGAAATGTATAGTTCATCAATTTTAGTAATCGCTTTAATCTTAATATTCCATTGAGAGGTATTGATCCCTTTTAGGTTTTGTGCCGACAGATAAATGTTTTCGAATCCTAGTTTTTCGGCTTCGTTTATTCTATTTTCTATGCGGGGCACTGGTTTTATTTCGCCACTAAGTCCTACTTCTCCAGCAAAACAGGTTTTTTGTCCAATGGCAATATCTAGCGAGGATGATAGTATGGCTGCTAATATAGCGAGGTTTACTGCAGGATCTCCCACTTTTATCCCTCCAGCAATATTTAAGAAAACATCTTTTGCTCCTATTTTAAATTGGCACCTTTTCTCGAGAACGGCCAACAACATGTTCATCCGTTTGGTGTCGAAGCCAGTGGCAGAGCGTTGTGGCGTTCCATATACTGCTGTACTTACTAATGC
>CAYJOY010000031.1:4053-12314 GCA_964371885.1 uncultured Lentimicrobiaceae bacterium
CGGGCTCCTTCTAAAACACAAGCAATGGCCTTGCCGCTATACGATTCGTTGCCTTGCGAAATCAATAATTCGGATGGGTTAACTACTTGTTGTAACCCAGTGTTGGTCATCTCAAATATTCCCAATTCGGAGGTGGAACCAAAGCGGTTTTTGATGCAACGAACAAGTCGGTAGCCATAATGGGTGTCGCCCTCAAACTGTAACACAGTATCGACAATATGCTCTAAAATTTTCGGGCCGGCAATAGCACCATCTTTGGTGATGTGTCCCACTAAAAATAGGGGGGTATTAGTAGTTTTGGCCAGCTGTTGGAATTCGGCGGCACACTCCTTAATTTGGGAAATAGCGCCAGCTGCCGAGTCGAGAAGCGGCGATTTAACCGTTTGTATAGAATCTATAATGATGATTTCGGGGTTGAGCTCCTGAATAGCCTTGGTAATATCGCTAGTATAGACAGCGGTAAGGAAGTAGGCATTAGGATTAGGGTTTTGACTGATTCTTTGTGCCCGCATCTTCAGTTGCGCTTCGCTCTCTTCTCCAGATATATAGAGTATTTTCTTCGTTATAGAGAGTGTCATTTGCAACAGCAGAGTCGACTTTCCAATGCCTGGCTCGCCACCCAAAAGTACCACAGAGCCTGGCACTATGCCGCCACCCAATACATTGTCGAACTCCGAGTAATGGGTGCTAATTCGTTGTAAGTCTTCAACCGCAATCTCCGATAAGGTACGAGGCGAATTGGTAACCCACGACTTCGAACTTTTTTCTTTACCCCCACCAGCGCGTTGTACCACCTCCTCTTCAAAACTGTTCCAAGCCTGGCAAGCGTTGCAACGTCCCATCCATGTAGCCGACTGATTGCCACACTCTTTGCAATAATAATAGGTAACTGCTTTTGCCATAATTTATCGTATATTGTTTCTGTTTAGTGCTTGATGGTATCTTTTCGCATTGTTGTTGTGTTCCCTAAGTGTAGTGGCAAAGCGGTGTTCGCCCGAAAAATCTTCCTTGGCACACATATATATATAGTGGTGTTGCGTATAATTTAGGACAGAATCGAGGGTAGAGGCCTCCGGAATGCGAATAGGGGCGGGGGGAAGCCCTAAATAACGGTAGGTGTTGTAGGGTGAGTCTATAGTAAGATGCTCGTTAAGAATACGTTTCAATGTGAAGTCGCCAACAGCATATTTCACCGTAGGATCGGCTTGTAATAACATATTCTTGTTGAGCCTGTTAATATAAACCCCAGCTATAATGGGCTTCTCAAAAGCCTTGTGGTTTTCCTCTTCAACAATAGAGGCTATAATGCTGATTTCTAATGGAGTAAAACCAATTTGCTTCGCTCTAGCTAAACGTTTCTGATTCCAAAAATCGGTGTAAATAGAATACATTTTGTGAAAAAAAGCCTCGGCGTCAATGTCGTAATAAACCTCGTAAGTGTTGGGAATAAAGATAGACGTTACGTTTTCGGGTGTTAAGTTGTACTTACTCAGAAACTGCGCATCGTTCAGTAAATGTTGCAACGAATCGTTAGGGAAGAGAAACTGATCTCCTACCTTTTCTAAGAGTTGTTCTTTTAATCGTATATTGTTGAATGTGAATTTTATAGGGTAGTGTTGCCCTTGTCGCCACCGTCTAATTAAATCTAAATTACTTTCCCCTTCTTTCACACTATATTTCCCTTTTCTGAAATAGGTATCGTATTGTAAAATTTCTGCTACCACGTTAAAAGTCCAGCTATTCTTTACCATCTCTTCTTGTTCCACTTGTGCCGCTATTTGCGAATAGTTGGTGTTTTTATCGATGGTAATCACATAATTGCAAGAGTTTCCATTAGGACGCAAAAATATGTGCCAAAACAAGAGTGCTACTCCAGCAGACGATAGCAAAAATATTGAAATAGCTGAAATAATTATTATTCTCTTTTTCATGATTCGAAACGTTAAGTGTGTTTAGTGTTTAAGTGCGTGCTTTTCTATTTCGGAGGCTACTTTTTTCATTAGCCAGAGTGGGGTAGAGGTGGCTCCACAAATGCCAATGCTTGCATTTTTAGGAACTGTTATGTTGTTAATCTCTTCTAAATGAGCAATAAAAAAGGTGTTAGGGTTGGCCTCTTTACATATCTTATAAAGATAGGTTCCGTTAGAACTCTTATAATCGGAAACAAAGAAATTTATATCGTGTTTTCTAACAAAATCTTCTATTTCCGAAACGCGATTGGCCACTCTTTTACAGATGGTATCGAATACGTGCACCTCTTCATTGTTTTTTTTCTCGCGAATGGCGAGGGCAATTTGATGAAACTGTTGTTGATTTTGAGTGGTTTGAGCATAGAGATAAATAGATTTCTGAAAGTCGATAGTTTCAATATCTTTCATGGCAGAAATTACTTTCCCTTTTCCCGCTGTTTGTCCTATAAGACCAATTACTTCGGCGTGTCCCTCTTTTCCAAAAATTACGGTTTCGCTATCGGGATGCAATTCTACCATTTTTTTTATTCTCTTTTGGAGCTGTAGCACCACCGGGCAAGTCGCATCTATAAGGGTAATATTGTTGTGTTTGGCAATTTGGTACGTTTCTGGGCTTTCTCCGTGAGCACGGATTAATACCGTCGTGTTTCGGAGTTCTAAAAATTGGGCGGGCGTAATTATTTCTAACCCTAGTGATTGCAATCTATTAACCTCTTCGTTGTTGTGCACAATATCACCTAAGCAATAAAGGTGATGGTGCTCTTTGAGATAGTTTTCAGCAATTTGTATGGCCTTCATCACGCCATCGCAAAATCCCGATTTTCCGTCAATTTCTATATTCATATTAAAAAAAATGGAGAGACGTTACATGCAACGTCTCTCTCTTCTCTTACCAGTTATCGGGAAATATTGAATCTATAAATTCTTTTCTGTCAAATACTTGTATTTGTTCTATTTTCTCACCTGTGCCAATATACTTTACGGGGATGTTAAATTGGTCGGAAATACCAATTATTACCCCTCCCTTTGCAGTTCCATCGAGTTTTGTTACGGCTAAAGCGGTAACCTCGGTGGCGGCGGTAAACTGTTTCGTTTGTTCTATGGCATTTTGTCCGGTTGAGCCATCTACCACTAATATCACTTCGTGAGGTGCGTCGGGGATAAGTTTGCACATTACATTTTTAATTTTGGCGAGTTCTCTCATAAGAGGTGCCTTATTATGCAACCTTCCTGCGGTGTCAATAATTACTACATCGGCGTTGCGTGCCATTGCAGAGGCAACACTATCGTAGGCTACTGCAGCAGGGTCGGAACCCATCTTCTGAGTAATAATAGGCACTCTAGCCCGTTCTGCCCACACCTCTAGTTGGTCGACGGCAGCTGCTCTAAATGTGTCGGCAGCACCCAAAACAACAGAGTACCCCTTGTTTCTGTAGGCGTTGGCTAGCTTGCCAATGGTGGTGGTTTTGCCAACCCCATTCACCCCAACTACCATAACTACGTGAGGATGATCACGTTTAGGTAGCTCAAAATCGCTGAGCCCCTCTTGCTTGTTGTCTTTCATTAAACCAATAATCTCGCTCTTTAAAATAGCATTGAGCTGCGATGTGCCTATGTATTTCTCGCGCGAAACACGACCTTCAATGTTTTCGATAATCTTAAGTGTGGTATGAACGCCAACATCAGAAGTAACCAATACCTCCTCAAGGTTGTCTAATACCTCATCATCAACTTTAGATTTCCCAACAATGGTCTTGGTGAGCTTTTTAAAGAAACTCTCTTTTGTTTTTTCAAGAACTTCGTTAAGCTCTTTTTTTTTCTCTTTCGAGAAGATCGAAAATAAACCCATGGGATTATGTTTTAAATGTTACTGAACTTCAACAACTTCAATGTCGAATATTAAGGTTGCGTATGGAGGAATTGCTCCGCCAGCACCCCTTTCGGCATAAGCTAATGCAGATGGGATAATAAGTGTGGCTTTTTCCCCTTTATTCATCGTTAATAATGCATTGTCCCAACCTTTAATTACCTGACCTTCACCTGCTACTAATGTAAGCGGCGTTCCTCTGCTGTACGAGCTGTCAAATACAGTACCATCTATAAGCTTACCCGTGTAGTGTACCGCCACGTTAGAACCTCTTGTAATTTTGGTGTCTGTAGTGGTGCCTGTTTTAATAATATATAACCCATCAGCATCAGGTTTCGTAGTAATGTTATTATCTTTAATGTATTGTAAACGAATACTATCTTCATTTACGCGCATCTCTTCAATCATTTCACTGTATTGACGTTGTTGCTCTGCCATTAAAGCCTCAAATTCGGCGCTAGGAATTAATTCTTTTAACTTAATGTCGAAAAATATCTCTTTGTTTTCATACTCGTATGTGCCCCCAAAAAGATAGTGGAAAACAGAGTCTCCGTCGAAAATAAATGTTGCACTGTCGCCCACATGCATAGTAGTCATGGCATCGTAAAAATCGCCAGTATAGATTGGAGGATAAATACGGTCGTTAAGCGTTTGACCATCAATAAAAGTAGTGTCTGTATTATATAATGTAAGTTCAAAAGAGACAAAATCACCCTCAACAGGTTGTGGGGCAGTGTCGTTTACCGTGTGAAATTGGTATTTATAGCCTTTTTCGTGTTGTTCAAAGTTGCTTTTTTTACATGAGGAGAAACTAATAGCTACCATCAAAACAATGGCAACGATAGAAATAGTAGAAGTGATTTTTTTCATTGTGTTTTTTTAATATTTTGAAAATTAATAATTTATATTGTCGAATTCTTTTTTTTTACTAACCTGCAAAGATACACTTTTATTTTGATTTACTGGCTATTAAACCTAACTTATAAAGGTCTAATAGAAAAAGAGAGGGGCGCCTACATAGTGTAGCTTCCATTTTCCTTTTCAAAGGTTTGAAAAATAAGGTGATAAAATGGTGTAAATGCCATTTTTTTAATGATAAATAGGTTCTAATAAGTCTATTATCTCTAATAATATCATCGTCCCATTGTAACATTACCAAATTATGAATTGCGTTCTCTATCTTTTGAAGGTAAATTTCGTTCTCATCAAGCCCATCATGATATAAAATATTGTTAATATGGTATATATGGATATTGTTCTTTGCTAGTGCCAATCCAAATAAAGTATCTTCATGCCCGTAAGTGGTGAACGATTCGTCAAATATAACAGTAGCAAAAATCTTTTTGGTCATTAAAACGTTAAAAGGGGTAAACGAACGATAGGGATGGCTGTCTCTAACTGAGGCCTCGAGCTGTTCTCTTTGTTTTCCGTAAAACCAGCGAAGGTGTTGGTTTTTTTCTGGAGGTTCGCTCCGGTAGCCAATCCCACCATTAATCACAAATATATCCTCCTCTATTTCTCGTATCTTTTGTAAATAATTATCAATAAATGTGGTAGATGCAACCGCTGCGTCGCAATCCATAAATAGTAAATATGGATATTGTGCCCTCTTTGCTAATGTGTTGCGTATTTTGGAACGTCCTAAATTGTTTTCATATCGAGTGTACTGAACACCCGTTAGTGCGCTTAGTGCTTTGTTTTGATACACTTCTGGAGAGGCATCATCACCCAAAATGATCTCGAATGGGATCTTTGCACTCATCAACTGCAAATGTAAGCTGTTCACCAATTGTGTTATGTCGAAATTGTAAACAGGTATTAAAACAGATAACATGATGGTGTACTTTATGAACAGATTCTTTAAATTAGGAAAGTATTCTTGTTTCTAATAGAATGATGATTAACTATTGTTATGTGGCATTTCTAGCATGTAGAAGATGCAATGCCTCATTCACCTCTTCCACTGTTCCTACACATTCAAATGGCTTAGTGTCTTCATTGCCAGTAAGTTGTTGTAGGTAATGTTGCAGTGATGGCTTTTCGATAAGGTTTTCTCCGAAAATGGCTATCATCTCTTTTTCAGAAAGATATGGGGCAAGTATAATGTAAGCAAACAGACATTTAGGGCATTCGCAACACCATTTGTCCTCTTTGCTCCCCGCATTGCAACTTCTAAACACAGCGTGATACTGTTTGTGTTGCGCAAACTGCTGAGCTATTTCTAGTTCTGAAAAAGGTCGTAGGTAGCTGAAATAGTGTGCACAATGGTTCATGAAAGATGCTACATATTGGCGAAAATCTTCCTCAAACTCTAGCGATTTAGAGTATTGATGATTCACATCGCTATGAAGCACTGTGGCTTCGTTGGCACTTGCCTCGTTAGAGAGGGCTATTTCGCGGCATTGGGTGCCATAACTCACCACTAAGGTGTAAAATGCTAACATGGCGGAGAATGGGGTGTGCCCATTTAAATAGCCTTGTGCGTTGCAGGTTAACAGTAACGGATCAATGGTGCGGCGCAATATCACAATATCTTCCTTATCCTTAAACCCTGCCACGCGTGCACACGATAGGGTAGCCCCCCGCGGATTGATAATAAAAGGAATAACTTCGCGATTTTTGCGGTAATGCTCTAAGGTTACCACTGAATCTTTCCCGCCACCAATGGGGACTATTATCTTGTTTGATGGTGCTATGTTGCAGTAGTTTTCCTGTGGTAAAACGGCTGCTTCTGGGGCAAATGTGAAATGGAAAAATTGGGAAAAGGAGGTCTCTATTTGGTTAAGATAGAAAAATTCGCCTAACCCGTGCCAATACAATTTTCGCCACCAATCTTGTTGCTCAGCACTCAGTTGGTAGGGGTGCACACAGATATTAGGGGAACAGCAACATTTCCA
The DNA here is from genome assembly GCA_964371885.1 of uncultured Lentimicrobiaceae bacterium. Taxonomy (GTDB): domain Bacteria; phylum Bacteroidota; class Bacteroidia; order Bacteroidales; family WCHB1-69; genus CAYJOY01. Next base: position 10,788 of record CAYJOY010000031.1, read on the forward strand.
ATAACTAATTAATTCAATAAGCCCAATGTGAAAAACGAGCCCCTCTAGCGCTTCTCTTTGACCAGTATATGCGGCGTGTTTGCCCAATTGCAAACAAACTTCCGGCTGAAAAATGAGTTCCTCAACCCGGAATGTGAATTTCATGGTAATAGATTGATCATCAAATTGAAAATCGAATTTTTCATAATGAAAAACGGGGTGCTTTTCTCTGAGTTTTAGGAAGTGCTCGTGATTGTTTTTCATGAATTTGGATTGTGTTTTTCTGGGTCCCCTTATATTAAAAAGACGAAGCACACCTTGTTGAGTATGCCTCGCCTTTTAGATGGATTATAAGCTTATAAGCAAGCTTTAATTTTTTCGAATGTTCTTTCAATGTCCATATCTAAACCTACTGAGAAACGGATTAAACCTTCCGACATACCCATCTCTTTTTGGATGTCGTCTGGAATCTCAGAAGAGGTAGATTTTCCTGAGTTGCTGAATAACGTTTTGAAGTAGCCTAAGCTCACTGCAAGGTATCCAACATCTGCAAGTTGCATTTTTTCCATTACCTCGTTAGAGCGTGCAGCTGTGTCTAAGTCAATAGCAATCATACCACCATAACCGTAGCCAGGGTTCATTAATTGTTTAAATAATTCGTGATCAACATGCTCTGGTAATCCTGGATAGTTGAATTTTAATCCTATCTCTTTAAATCTTTCAGCTAAATACATCGCATTTTTGCTGTGTTGCATCATACGGATGTGTAAAGTGTGTAAGTTTTTTAAGATAGAAGATGATAATTTAGGTTCTAAAACAGGACCTAATAACATAGCTGTACCTGTGTTTACGTCTGCTAAGCTGTTAATAAACTCGTTAGTAGAGCAAATAGCACCCGCAACGCAGTCGTTTTTACCGTTAATGAATTTGGTCATACTATAAACCACAACATCTACACCATATTAGTTTAGGAAGGTTTGCAATTCTTAATAAAGGGTTGCTCATAGCTTCGGTGTATACCATTTTGGTGTTGGGGCGCATCGCTTTTTCTACCTCTTCTAAATTGCAAGTATCGATGAAAGATACTTCAATGTTGAATTTTTTAAGATAGTTTTGCATAAATGCAAATGTTCCACCGTAAGTAGTCATACTAGCCACAATGTGGTCGCCAGTGTTACAAATTTGAAGGATAGTGCATGTAATAGCTGCCATTCCTGAGCCGGTTACCCATGCTGCTTCGGTGTTTTCCATAGCGGCAAGTGCGTCTGCTAAATATTTGTTGCTAGGGTTCCAATGTCTTGAGTATAAGAAACAGCCTTCAGTCTCTCCATTAAAAGTACCTGTCATGGTGCTTGCTTCCATGAAAGTATAAGTTGCTGAATCGGTTACCGATGGGTTAACGCCACCAAACTCGCCAAACTGACGAAGGTCTTGAATTGCATTTGCTGGATCAAATTTTTCCATAATGTTTTTTTATCTATTTTAATTGATGTTATAATGGGGACTTCTAAAAATTGCTTTGCGCAGATTTGAGATGAGATATTGAGT
>CAYJOY010000032.1:0-2264 GCA_964371885.1 uncultured Lentimicrobiaceae bacterium
CGCAATGCGACTCGTTGCTTCTTTCCGACACCTGCGGCGCACATACTTTCCCATATATCGATTGCAAAAATAAAAATGCAATAATAGAACACGAGGCTACCACCTCTAAAATATCGGAGGAGCAACTTTTCTATTGTCAACAAAGAGGAATCGGGCTCGAAGCGGCCGTTAGCCTTATTGTTAATGGATATGCTAAAGATGTAATTAGTAAATTGCCCGGCGAGTTTGCTGTAGAAGCACAAAAACTATTGTCGATTAACCTCGAAAATAGTGTAGGGTAATCTTGTCGTGATGTATATATGGAAAAGAGTATTTTAATTTGTATTCCAGCACGTTATGGGAGCACCCGCTTGCCAGCGAAGCCTCTAGCTAAGATAGCAGGGGTGGAGATGATAACGCGAGTGGCACGCATTGCGGCAGCAGTAACGAATAAATATCCCCAATGCGAATATATAGTAGCTACCGACGATGAGCGGATCCTTACGTTTTGCGAGGAACGCCAAATTCCAGCTACGCTATCATCGCCAACATGTAAAAGTGGCACCGAACGTTGTTGGGATGTAGTGCAAAAAAGAGAGGCTAAACCCGATTTTATTGTGAACCTTCAAGGCGATAATCCGTTATGCCCCCCCTGGTTCATCGAAACATTAATAGAAAATTGGATAGCCAACAAAAACCAACAGGTAATTACCCCAATGCTCCATCTCGATTGGAACGGGTATGACAATCTGAAAGAAAACAAAAAAACAACCCCATTCACAGGCACTTCTGTCTTAATAGATAAAGATAATCAAGCATTAGCGTTTAGCAAAAATATTATCCCTGCGGTTCGTAACGAAGATAGCTTACGTCAAACCATGCCGAAGTCGCCAGTGCGGTTACACATTGGTTTATACGGATATACCTATTCGGCATTGCAGCAGTATTTTGCAATAGAAGCGTCGCCATACGAGCTCCCCGAGGGTTTAGAGCAAATGCGCTATCTGCATCACCAAATACCTATAAAGATGGTGGAGGTCGATTACAGAGGACGCAGGGAGTTGTCGGGCATTGATAGCCCTGAGGATGTAGTGCGAGCGGAGGCCATAATTGCAGAGTTTGGTGAATTAGAATTAACATAACGATGGGAACAACACGCCTCATAATTGCGCGACATGGCAACACTTTTCGCCCAGGAGAAACGCCAACAAGGGTGGGAGCCAGAACCGATATGCCGCTAGTAGAAGAGGAAAAAGGGAGAGGGATAGGTCGCTATTTGCAACAACATAGTTACTGCCCCAATTTAGTGTTTGCCGCTCCGTTGCAAAGAACCATGCAAACAGCGCAGTTAGCACTTGCAGAAATGAACCTAGAAATGGCTGTGCAAATTATCGACATGTTTACCGAAATAGACTACGGCCCCGATGAAAACCAAACAGAAGAGATGGTGCGCCTTCGCTTAGGAAATGGCGATGCGGAAAGGGGGAAATTGGTAATTGCAGCATGGGATAAGGAGGGCATTGTGCCCCAAGGATGGAAAGTAAATACTGGGCAAATTATTGAAAGTTGGCGCTCTTTTGGAGATGAGATATCCAACCATAACGAGAAGTTGAAAACCGTATTGGTGGTGAGCTCTAACGGCATTATCCGCTTTGCCCCATACTTAACCGGTAATTTTGAGGCTTTTACTCAACAACATCCTATAAAAGTGAGCACGGGAGCCGTTTGTGTTTTTGAAAAAAAGGAAACATCGAACCATTGGAACTTGGTAGCGTGGAATGAAAAAATAGCCCCTCTTTAATAGCGCTTGTATGCAATAATTTTTTACTATTTTCGCCGTTCTATTCTTTACAATTCAGTATGTTGTTTTTACTCAAAAGATTATTATTTAAATATCTGAACCTTTATAGTATGAAAAAAATATATCCTCCCTTAATATTTCTTCTCCTTTTATCGTGTACGCAGCCTACTGTGCAAGTTATAGAAACGCAATATGTTGAGAAAGAGGTAGAAGATTCTCCGTTTATAGAGGGTAATAAAAAGATAGTAATGCTAGAAGAGGAAGAGATTACCCTGTTTTTAAAACGATATGCGTGGGATATGACAGAAACAGGCTCGGGATTGCGAATAGAAATAACAGAGGAGGGGAGTGGAAGCTACCCTAAAAGGAATGAAAAAGTAACATTACAATATAAAACCTACTTCCTTACCGGCGATGAGGTTTATAACAGTGAAGAGGACGGAGAAATTACCTTTAGTGTACAGAAAACTGAGCAAATGGCGGG
>CAYJOY010000032.1:2274-5995 GCA_964371885.1 uncultured Lentimicrobiaceae bacterium
ACGAAGCGGTAATGCTCATGAAAAAAGGGAGTAGCGCGCGCATTATCCTCCCATCGCACTTGGCATTTGGCATTAGCGGCGATGGAAATAAGATAAAAGGAGCAAAATCTATAGTTATGTTAATAAAACTGTTAGATAACAATAATCACTAATACATTACCTTATGAGACACAAAAATAAAATAGCCATTGCCTACGATTTTGATGGCACATTAGCACCCGGAAATATGCAAGAGTATGCGTTTATTCCAAGTTTACAAATGGATAGCCAACAGTTTTGGATAGAAGCTAATAAATTGGCAGAGAAACACGATATGGATCAAGTGCTTGCCTACATGTTTTTGATGTTAGAAAAAGCAAAACAGCAAGGTATTTCTATTAAAAAAGAAGATTTTAAGAAATATGGAGCCCAAATAACCTACTACCCTGGGGTAAAAGATTATTTTGAAAGGATAACGAAGTACGCTGCGCAACATGGTTATGAGGTAGAACATTATATTATCTCATCGGGGAACCGTGAACTGATTGCAGGGAGCGAAATAGCGCACCATTTTACCGATATTTTTGCCTCTGGATTTATGTACGACGACAACGATACAGCATGTTGGCCTTCGTTAGCCGTAAATTATACTAATAAAACGCAATTCCTATTTCGAATAAATAAAGGAATACACAACTCTTACGACAATGCGCTCATTAACAAGATAGTAAAGCCTGAAAACAAAACGGTTCCGTTTTCGAATATGATATATATTGGAGATGGAGAGACCGATATTCCTGCAATGAAAATGGTGAAATTGCAAGGTGGTCATACCATTGCTGTGTATAATGCCGATATTGTAAAGTGCGATTCGGGAAGAAAAATACCGAAAGAGATTTGCGAGGAGATTGTAGTTCAAGAGCGTGCCGATTACATAGCAGCGGCCGACTATACCGAGAATTCATCATTAGATTTATCGATAAAGCGTTGTATCGATAAGATAATTGCGGAGCAGGAACTCAACAAAATTAAGGATGCAGCATTAAGCCATCTTAAATAAAGAGGGAGGCAATGAATAAAAAGACCCTCCGGTTAGCTATCCCCAACATTATTTCCAATCTTACCGTCCCTTTGTTGGGGATGGTAGATGTGGCAATTGTGGGGCACCTCGGCTCCGATGCGCTTATTGGCGCAATTGCGGTGGCTGGGGTTATCTTTAGTTTTATCTATTGGAATTTAGGCTTCCTCCGAATGGGTACCTCTGGCTTTACAGCACAAGCTTATGGCGCACGCAACCTTCAAGAGTGCTTCGATATATTGTTGCGTGCTTTAATAATAGGCGGGGCGCTAGCATTGGTTATTTTGCTGTTTCAAAGACCAATAGCCACATTCTCATTTTTTCTTGTGGAGGCATCGCCTGCTGTAGCAGCCCCCGCATTACAATACTTCTTTATTAGAGTGTGGGCAGCCCCTGCAACCTTCTCCTTTATGGATTTAACGGATGGTTTATTGGAATGCAAAATGCAAAATTCCCAATGTATATCACGCTTGTTATTAATATTACCAATATATTATTTAGCTATTTCTTTGTTTATCACCTAAATATGGGAATAGAGGGGGTGGCTTATGGAACCGTAATTGCTCAATATCTTGGGTTAATAATGGCGGCTCTTCTTTGGTGGCTTTACTACAAGAAACTCAACAAATATTACCATTTTAATAGCATCTTTAACGTGCAGAAAATGATAAATTTCTTTAAAGTAAATACCGATATTTTCCTCCGAAGCTTCTGTATGGTGATGGCTTTTAGTAGTTTCATTATTTTTTCTACCCGTTTTAGCGATACGATATTGGCAGTAAATACGTTGCTAAATCAATTGTTTTTACTCTTTTCGTATTTTATGGATGGATTTGCGTACGCTGGCGAAGCGTTGGCTGGAAAGTATATTGGAGCCAAAGATGAAAAAATGTTGCGAAAAGCGGTGAGAAACATTTTTTATTGGGGGTATGGTTTAACTGCTTTGTTTACCGTTCTTTATCTCTTTTTTGGAGATGCTTTATTGTCGATATTGACCAATAGTGAAACCATTTTAACAACGGCAGAGAATTATCTTTATTGGGTATTGTTAGTTCCAATTTGTGGCTTTGCTGCTTTCTTATGGGACGGCATTTACATAGGGGCCACCGCCTCGAAGGCGATGCGCAATATTGTTTTTGTAGCCACTGCTGCATATTATATCACATTTTACGCGTTACATTATGGGCTAAAACTGCAAAACGACGCCCTCTGGGCTGCGTTAATTGTATTCTTATTAGTAAGAGGAATAGGAATGTATGTTTGTGCAAAAAATGCCATTTATTTACCTCTAAAAAAATAATATATGTTCGAACATCTTTCCATATTGTTAAAAACTATCCCTCAAAAAGCGGGCGTGTATCAGTATTTCGACGATAAAGGGGAGATTATATATATAGGTAAAGCCAAAAATCTGAAAAAAAGGGTAAATTCTTATTTTAACAAAAAGCACGATAGGGCAAAACTGAGAATTTTAGTTGCTAAAATAAGAGATATTAAAACCATTGTTGTAGATACTGAATGGGATGCTTTATTATTGGAAAACAGCATGATAAAGCAACATAAACCGCGCTATAACGCCATGCTAAAAGACGATAAAACCTACCCCTGGATTGCTATTAGCAAGGAACCGTTTCCGCGAATTTACACCACGCGTAAGCCTGTTAAAGAGAAAGAATGGCTGTTCGGTCCTTACTCGTCGCACCGTTATTTAGCAACATTGTTAAAAACCATTAGCGAACTTTTTCCTTTAAGAAAATGCAAAATTTTGAGAAAACAAAATCGCGCATGTTTAGAGCATCAATTAAGAAATTGTGCCGCTCCTTGTATCGGAAATATCTCTGAAGAAAAATATAAAGGATTTATTAATCAGGCAATTGAAATAATAAAAGGGAATAGAAAATCGATCATAACGCAGTGGAAAGAGGAGATGATGGAGGCGGCGCAGAGTTGGAATTTTGAACAAGCACACGCACTAAAGCAACAAATAGAGATATTAGAAAGCTATACAGGAAAATCGACAGTGGTGAATGTAAATCTCTCTAATTGCGATGTGTTTTCTGCAACGATAGATGGGGATGATGCCTATATAAACATGATGAGAGTAAATGAAGGGGCTATTATTCAGTCGTTTACATTTGAGTTGCGCAATAATATAGACAAAACATTAGAGGAATTATTGGAGTTTGCTATTGTAGAATCGCAGCAAAGATGGGGAGAATTGGCGAAGGAGATTTTACTACCTATCCCAATAAACATTGAAATAGATGGGGTGAAGATAACGGTACCAATAAGGGGCGATAAGAAAAAATTATTAGATTTGTCGTTGAAGAATGGTCAAGTTTATAAAATAGAAAAAAATAAAAAACTAGAATTGATAGATCCTAACCGTCATCAAAACAGAATGTTAGAAACATTGCAACGCGATTTGGGAATGTCATCTGTTCCACACAGGATTGAGTGTTTCGACAACTCGAACACGCAGGGGAGCGATCCTGTAGCGGGGATGGTATGTTTTATTGATGGCAAGCCCGCAAAGAAGGAGTATCGCCATTTTAATATAAAAACTGTAGAGGGGCCCGACGATTTTGCAAGCATGAACGAGGTGGTTTACCGACGATATAAGAGAGTGCTCGATGAAGAACTCCCAATGCCCGATTTAATTGT
>CAYJOY010000032.1:6005-12181 GCA_964371885.1 uncultured Lentimicrobiaceae bacterium
CTCAACGCCGCTTATAGTGCCCTGCAAGATCTCAATATAACAGATAGCGTAACTATAATTGGGATAGCCAAGAGATTAGAAGATGTTTTTAAGGTAGGCGACCCATTACCGCTGGCTATTGATAAGAAATCGGAGTCGCAAAAACTTTTGCAACGGATTCGCGATGAGGTGCACCGTTTCGGAATTACCCACCATAAAAAGAAAAGATCGAAAACATCAATTCATTCTGAGTTAGACGACATTAAAGGAATAGGAGCATCTACCAAAGATAAACTTCTGAAACATTTTAAAAGTGTAAAACGGATTAAAGGGGCCACTTTAGAAGAATTGGTGGAGCTGCTAGGCAAGAGTAAAGGTGAAATTGTGGCAAAATGGATTAATGGTCCCTCTACTTTTTAACCCTTTCCATGCGTGAACATCAGCTTAGCAGACGCAGAAATATCGAAAAAATGCAAAAAATGCTACAAAAACTGCAAAAAAGAATAGGTTTTTGACAATTGTATTTTTTTTGATATTTTTTTTAAAAGGATGGAATGAATGTTGATTTTTTGTATATTTGCAAACTAATTAATATTCAATATTATGATAAATAAAATTACAAAAAAATCGGTTGTTTTTCACATCATTGCAGTGTTGTTATTAGGAGTTATAAACAATGTTTCTGCGCAAAATGTTCCCCTTTCAACGAACGGCGAGTACATCCTGAAAGGGCATGCTGTACTTAGTGATGCGGAATTAGAAAAGTTATTGAGCACCAGCCCTGGAGTATTAGATATTTGGGGAAGTGCCAAAACAGCAAAGCGTGCCAATTTAGCAATGCGGATTTGCTCCCCTGCTCTTTTAGGCGCTAGTCTTTTATGTGTTACCGTTCCATGGTTTGGGATCTCTGAAGATTTGGTAGTAGCAGGCTATATTGCAGCCCCATTTTTTGCCGTAGCAGGCATTGTAGCGGGAGTTATGATACCTGTTACGAAGAATATTTACAGCAAGAGATTCTATAAAACGGTAGATTATTACAACAGAGGGGTAGCCCCAACTACAACACTCAATTTGAATGTTGGCACCACCTCGTCGGGTGGAATGGGTTTTGAGCTAAGATTTTAGCACTGTCTTTTAATATTTTAGTATCTTTTTCTCCCAATTTTGGGACGTGGTTTGTATTGATAGCGGATATTACAAGTGTTGTCTTCGTTTCCAATTTTAATGGTAACGTTGAAGGTGGTATAGTGGTAAATATCTTTGGTAGTAACGTTACCTCTTTGTGCTCCCGCATCGTGTTTTATGGCTGAAGGGTCGGCGAGTTGAGCCACTAGTTCGCCACGTTCTTCTAGTAATATATCTTGATCGTAATATACGCCACCAACATCGTCTAAGTAGTCGGTAAAAGTATAGCGCATCCCCCACTCAGCCCCCAACGATACCCGTTTGCCAATGTTCACCTTTAAGCCAAAGCCAAAAGGGATGGCTACACTTACGAGCGAGTAATAATCGTCGGCACCAAGAAGTCCTTGCCCCTCAGTGCCTAGCGCTTGTAGGTTATATATTTGCCCGTTAATATCGGTGGTTGGGTTAAAAGAAAATACCGAAAAGCCTGCGCAGATATAAGGAGAGAAGCGGTTACGGGCAGGGATGTTAAAGATCCGGAAAAAGTTGAGCTCTGCCATAACTGTTATTTCGGTAAACTGCGATTCGAACGAGAGATTGCGCTCGTAGCCCGTGTCGAAATCGCTTCCTTCTACACTGCCAAACAAAATATTGGCACGAATAGCCCATCGAGGATCGAAGTTATATCGATAGAGAAAGCCCGCACAGAGTTTAGGATTAGCGAAAACTTTGCTAGGATTAATGTCGCCAAGGTAGTAGGATGCCCCTACCATTCCGCCAACTTCAGACTTTTGAGAATAAGCGGTGGCGCTCGAAAAGCATAAAAGGACTAAGATGATAGCTTTTTTGATATTCAAAATTGGGAGGTGTTTTAAGCCGTAAATATTCTATTTTTGAGGCTGCAAAAATACATTTTTTTACGGTGTTATCGTATCATTAAAAATTGTAATTTTGCGCCCTTATTTAATAAAACATAACGTATGGATAGAAATACTATTGTTGGCTTGCTGCTAATGTTGGCATTATTACTCGGTTTCGGATACTGGAACGGCAAGCAAACTAAAGAGAATCAAGCGCAACAGGCGCAACAAAAAGAACAAACTACAACACAAAATAGTTCAGATGCTTCTAATAGTCAGGTAATAACACCAAATGCTATTGACACAACAGCAAAAGCAAAACAACAAGCGGCGTCTAAAAACAATACCCCATTTTATCGTGCTGAAGCAGGAAACAACGATAGCCCATTTGTAGAAATAAAAACCGATATTGCTACCTATTCGATAGCAAAACAAGGGGGATATTTGGCAGCTATTGAGTATATAGATATATACAAATCGGCACCAAAAGGGGAAGAAAAAGAGAAGTTACAGCTCTTTAATGGCGATAACAATGCTATGAATATGGAACTTTTGCTCCCTAATCAAATGCGCGTGCAAACGAAAGATTGCTACTTTTTTGCGCAAAATGGCGTTGTTCAATTGGATGAAAATCGCCAACAGTTGTCGATGAAATTAGTTCCAATGTTAGCTACCGACTCGGGGGCAATTCCCGATTTTAATAGCTACATAGAATATATATATACTTTCGAAAATGGTTCTTATGAGTTAGATTTCGACATCCAGTTTAAAGGGATGGAGCCGTATTTATATCCGAACACCGATGCTTTCTCTTTACTTTGGGACGCCACGTTATTATCGCCAGAGCGTAATTACGAATACGAAAAATCGATTACTACCGCCTATTATATGGACAACTCAAGAAAGGTAGATCATCTTTCTGAGACCAGTTCCGATAAAAAAGAGTTTTCATCAGATTTAAAATGGTGCTCCTTTAAACAGCAATTCTTCACCTCTGTATTAATTGCCGATTCGGGCTATTTTTCATCGGGAGAGATCGCGGTAGATGCTCCTAATAGCGACACCCCTCCAGTGCTCAAACGCTTCTCTGCCATCCTCGATTTTAGAGTAGATAATATTAACGATGGGAAGTTCGATATGTCGTGGTTTATTGGCCCTAATCAATATAAATTGTTAGAGGCTTACGACCTAAACTTAGAGCGCCAAGTACCGTTGGGCTGGGGCTTCTTAATTCACTGGATTAACCGTTTAGCCGTTATTCCTATATTCGATTGGTTAACAGCTTACGATTTAAGTTTTGGTATTATTATTTTAATTATTACCATTATTTTAAAGCTGGTTTTATTGCCAGTAGCTTATAAAACGTATGTTTCGTCGGCAAAAATGCGTGCTTTAAAGCCAGAAATTCAGGAAATTGCCGATCGTTATCCTAAGCAAGAAGATGCTATGAAGAAACAGCAGGCAACCATGACACTCTACAGGAGTGCGGGTGCTAATCCCTTAGCAGGGTGTTTGCCCACATTGCTGCAGCTCCCTATCTTATTTGCTTTGTTCCGCTTTTTCCCTGCTGCTTACGAGTTACGTCAACAATCGTTCCTTTGGGCAGACGACCTTTCTTCGTACGACTCGGTACTCGACTTAGGGTTCAGTATCCCATTCTATGGCGACCACGTGAGCTTATTTTGTTTATTGATGACGATAGCTACTTTAGCCTATACGTGGATTAATAACAAATTAATGTCGCCAACGGGCAATGCCGACCAAATGAGAATGATGAAGATCTTTATGTATATCATGCCTATTATGTTCTTAGGTTTCTTCAATAATTTCGCTTCGGGGCTTACCTATTATTATTTCATGGTAAACATCATTACATTTGCTCAAATGGGATTCTTCAGATTAGTAGTGGATGAGAAGAAGCTAAGAGAAAAACTACTACTCAACATGCAGAAGCCAGTGAAAAAATCGAAATGGCAAAAGCGTATGGAAGATATGGTGAAACAACAACAAACGAAGCAAGCGCAAATGCAGAAGAAACGCAAATAGTGCACCGCTTTAATCCAATAAAAAAGGGATGTTATATAGTTAACATCCCTTTTTTATTTCATTGTACTAAAAGAAAATTATCTCTTAGCAGGAGCCTTTTTTCCTTCCTCTTTACTCTCGTTAGCTCGAGTATACTTAGGCTCTCCATCATTTTCCTCTAGTGCTGCTTTCTTAGAAGGCTCTTCTTTCTCGTTAGCTAGAGTATACTTTTGTTCTCCATCACTTCCTTCTAGGGTTGCTTTTTTAGACGGCTCTTCATTTTTAGGCTCTTCAACAGCAGGTGCTGGAGTTGCTTCAGATTCTGGTGCAGGCTCTTCAGTAACCACCTCGTTATTTGCAGGTTGTTCTGTTTTGGTGCCGCAACTCATCATAATGGTAGCTCCTAAAAATAGTGCTGTTCCTAATAGTAAAAAACGTTTCTTCATCTCTTTATCTCTTTTTTCTTTCAAATTTATCTACTCTATTATATGTAGGCTTTTCGATATTCGCCTTTTAATCACAAGAAACGTAGGTATTCTTGTTCTATTATTTTTAAAAATTATTTTTTCTCTTTAATAGATAATTAGTAATTGCCAATTAGCGGTTGCTAATTATCTGTTTGTTGGTATTTTATCTTCTTCTAATCGAAATATTGTCCATCCATCTATTGGTGCGGCTTTTATTTTTTGGATATAGAAATCGATAGAGGGTTTGTTCCAGTTAAGGCATACCCATTCCATTCTTCCGCAATTTCTTTCCACGGCAATTTCTCGAAGAGCATCAAAGAATAATGAACCAATACCGTGCCCTCTGTACGGTTCCTCCACAAAAATGTCCTCTAAATAAAGGCCATGTTTTCCGGTAAATGTGGAGAAATTGTGAAAATAGAGGGCAAACCCAACTACTTTGTCATCAATTTCGGCTAATAATACTTCCGCCGATTTATCAATAAATAGCGATTTGTATAAAATTTCCTCCGTAACAGTTACGGTATGTAACAATTTCTCGTATTCTGCCATCTTGTTAATAAGTTGGAAAATAGTAGAATTGTCGCTACTAGTGGCATTGCGCAGATTTATTTTTACTTCCATTGTAATGAATTATGCTTTGGTTAATATATCAATAATTGTTTCGGAATATGATTTAGAGACGGGCAATAGTGGTAATTCTTTATGATTAAGATCGAGGAACATCCCCTCTTTTGTCCGTTTTAGTACTTTCACTTTTTCTTTATTTACAATATAAGAGCGGTGGCACCGCACTAATGGGTAGTGAGGGTAATCGGTTTCAATACTCTTCATGCTTCTTCGGAGAAGGCTTCTCGTAATATTTCCTCTGTTCTCGTACACTACTGTAACATAATTGTCGGAACTTTCTAAATAATAAAGATTTGAAAATCGTACCGACAAGTGTATTGCCCCTTTATTATCGCAGAAATAGATATGGGTAAGTTTATCATCAGATTTCTCTAGTAGCAAGTTAGGCACTGTATTTTCGGCTGCCATTTTTGAATTAATGGCTTCTAAATTTTTGAGTGCCATATATAGCCAAGCTACGGTATATGGTATAAATATAGTTAGGAAAATGTAGAGAATAACCTTGGGAAATATATCAAAGAAATCGCGTGGGTCATCCATAATAAGCTTAGCGAGAAAGGTGTATATTAGTGCCATTACAATTATTTCTCCTAGTATCCACCCATAGTAATTGGCGAAATGTAGCGGTGCTTTTTTGTGCACGTAGTACATGATGATGCGGCTTACTACAAGGACAAAAAGCCCGATAGAGACAATAAGGCTAGACCTAAAGAAGTACCCTGTGGGGGTAAGTGTATCGAGCCAATTGGCCGAGTCGAATGGGATGTAAACATTGATAAAAAGCAACGAAAATATGGCTATAAAAACCAATAGTAGAAAAATGTTTTTTTTAGTAACCAGATAGTCGTGTATTCGTTTACTCATAATGAAATTCGTTTACTTATTTACAGCAGGCGAGATACCTTTTAATGGTTTCTTCAAACCCTAGATAGAGCGCGTCGCATACCAATGCGTGCCCAATAGATACTTCGAGAAGTTTTGGGATATTTTGCGAGAAGTAGGTAAGGTTGTCGAGGTTGAGGTCGTGTCCTGCATTAATTCCCAGCCCAACCCTCACCGCTTCTTGAGCCGCTGCAACGTAAGGAGCAAT
>CAYJOY010000033.1:0-1991 GCA_964371885.1 uncultured Lentimicrobiaceae bacterium
TCTTTAGATGGTTTTACATTCTGCCCATTCATTTTCACTTTCCCAGCATTGCAGGCATCAGTTGCCATGGTGCGTGTTTTATAAACACGCACCATCCACAACCATTTATCTAAACGAACCTGTAAAGACTCCATTGTTACTTACTATGCTTCTTCAGTTGGAGTTTCTGGAGTTTCACCCTTAGGCTCTTCCGTTGATTCCGCTTTTGAAACATTAGTCATTTTAATTTTATATTCAATTTCTTTCACCTCTTTTTTAGCAGATTCTATCTTTTTCTTAAATTCTCCTACTAATAAATCGGCATTTTTAGAGTTGGCAAAAAATCCTAAGTTATTTTCCCATAGAGCAATATCAGATTTCAACTGGGTAAGTTTATTCGACAAGAAACGTTTTTCTTTATCTAAAATTCTATCCGCATTAGGGCCACTTAATATATTGTCTAATTTCGATTTAAAGTTACCTCTTCTCGCCTCTTGGTAATTCATATTTAACTCGCCGAAACGTTTATTTACAGCAGCTCTATAATCGAGGTTAATTTGGTCTTTTTGATTTCTTGGAACGTGTCCTAACTCAGTCCATTCTCTTTGATAAAGTTTAATAGCCTCTAAGTTTGCCTCTTTATCATCGGTAAAAACGTGTGCTATAATCTTTTGAATCAACTCTTGTTTTTTCACTAAGTTCTCTGCTTCTATAGTATCTATATTTTTAAAATACTCCGATTTTGCAGCAAAAAACTTGTCGCAAGCTTCTCTAAAACGTTTCCATACTACGTCCGAATTTTTTCTCGAAACAGCACCAATCTCTTTCCAATCTTTTTGCAATTGAATAATCTCCTGGGTAGCCGCTTTCCAGTCGGTACGTATAGCAATTACCTCTGCTTGAATGGCTAAATTCAATTTTAGGTTATAATTTTGAGTTTGCTCTTCTCTAATTTGTTTAAAGAACTCTTTCTTTTGGTTGAAGAATTTGTCTAACGTCGATTTAAATCGATTCCAAATCTCATCGTTTAATTTTCCAGGTGCTGGACCTAACGTTTTCCATACTTTTAATAGTTCTGAAAGTTGGTCGCCAACCTCTTTATTCTCTTTTACGCTCCCATTTTCATTAGCAATTAACTCTTCTGCTTGTTCGCAAAGGACAACTTTAGCATTATAATTATTTTGTTGTTCCGATAGTAACGCATCATAATGATCTCTTCTTCTTTGGTTTATTTGGTCTGAAGCTATTTTAAAACGTTCCCAAATTTCATCTTTTTTATCTTCTGGAACAGGACCAATTTCTTTCCAATCGTTATGTAATTGTTGTAACCCTTTAAAAGAAAGATTAATAGAATCATTCAAAAGTAAGGTTTCAGCAGCTTCGCATAGTTTTATTTTTTGTTCTAAATTCTTTCTTAGGTCTAGCGTTCTTAACTCTTTATTGATTCTTAAAATATCAAAAAACTTCTCTACATAAAAGTGATAATTTTGCCATAAATTGGTAGAATCGCCTTGTGGAACTGCTCCGATGGCTTTCCATTTTTCTTGAAGCTCTTTAAATTTATCGTTTAATGTTTTTAAATTTACTTCGTTTTCTACTAAATTTTTAAGTTCTTCTATTATCTCTTTTTTAGTAGCTAAATTTTGTTGTTTCTCTTTCTCTAAATTCTCAATATATTTAGATTTGTTATTTTTATAAATCTGAATCGCAGCATAATATGCTCCTTCCAATTGATGAGGGGTGTATTCAAACTCCTCTTTTTTTCCACCATCTGCAAGATATTTTTCTAGCAACTCATTTTTCCATTTTTTGATCTCATCTAAAATGTTAGCTTTTAACACGCCCACGCGCACTTTTATAGCATTCACATTTGTGTTAGCCACAACCGTTTGCATAGCTTCTACCAACTGTTCGAAAGTAAAATTTTCATATTCTTTCTCTATCTCCTCTAAAGTTTCTATTACTTCTTCGGTAGTTTCTTCCTCTTCTTCTTGCTCCGCATCAATTTTATC
>CAYJOY010000033.1:2001-9690 GCA_964371885.1 uncultured Lentimicrobiaceae bacterium
GCCTCTACGTCTGCCATCATCTCAGCTATTGAAGCTGGTTTCTCTTCTTTTACTACAACATTTTCTTGCGCAGAAGTTTCCTCTTTTTTCTCTTGAGGAGTCTCTTCTTCTATTACATTTTCTTGCGCAGGAGCTTCCATTGCTTGCTCTTGTGGAGTTTCTTCTTTTGCACCTTCATTTTCAGGAGATTCTACCTCAATTTGAGATTTTGTTTCTTCAACCACATCAGGAGTAGCTGCTACGTTTTCTGCTTCATTTTGCATTACCGATTGGGCCTCTTGAGAAGCACCAGAATTCACCTCTGCATTTTGATCTACATCAACTTGTGGGTGTAAGGGGTTTTGTGATTCCATACTTTAATTAGAATGTTTTAAATGAATAAATATTTAATCAGATTTCGGGCGCGAAAATACACTATTTTTTTATAAGAATGAACACGAAATGAGTAAATAGATATTTTGAACCGTTTTTATAACAAATTCTACATTATTCTCTATAAAAAATCACCAATTCATAAATCAGATAAGATGAATACCCACAACTATTCTCAGCCCTTTTTCATTGACCTCTTTTTTTTAAGAACTCTTTTACAATTTATATCAAAAAATATCGTTTGTTCAAAACATTCTTATTAACTTATATTGTATGTCTAAAATTCAAAAAATCAATAACTTTCTTCTTTATATTCTCATTTTCTTTGCAGGGGTTTTTCTTTCTTTTTATTTTTTTAATAAGAAGTTAAATATTGGAATGTTTGTTCCATCGGGGAGCAAGATAGATGAAGTGTTCCATTATATTGACGCCCTTTATGTGGATAGTGTAGACAGAGAAGAACTGACGGAGATTGCTATAGAGGAGATGCTCACGTCGTTAGATCCTCATTCTTCTTATGCTAATGCTGAGCAAAATAAGATGTTAGAAGAATCGATGAATGGCTCATTCGATGGCATTGGGATTCAGTTTAATATTTTGAACGACACAGTTCGGGTGGTGGCTACCATAGCTGGTGGGCCTTCAGAACGACTCGGCTTAAGAGCGGGCGACGCCATCATGACAGTAGATACCACCAATGTGGCGGGGATTGGCATTACCAACGAGAAAATTTTTAAAATGTTACGTGGTAAAAAAGGGACTGTGGTAGAAGTTACCGTTAAAAGAAGAGAGGTAACGCAACCCATTACCTTCGAAATAATACGCGATGTGATTCCTACATATACTATTAACTGCTATTATATGATAACGCCAGAGATTGGGCTTATTAAAATTGACCATTTTTCGAATACCACTGGCGATGAGTTTAGAGAGGCTTTAGCAGATTTACAAGAGCGAGGAATGGAAAAAATGATACTCGATCTTAGAGGCAACCCTGGCGGTTTGTTGAATACTGCCCTTGAAGTTTGCGACCAACTATTTGAAAAAGACCAACTCATTGTATATACAGAAGGATTGAATACCACTACCGACGAATACTACACCTCGTTTCGTGGCTTGTTTAAAACAGGGGCGCTAGTAGTGCTCATCGACGATTTTAGCGCATCGGCTAGCGAAATTATTGCCGGAGCTGTACAAGACCACGACCGTGGCTGGATTGTAGGAAGGCCATCGTTTGGAAAAGGGCTCGTGCAACGACACTTAACGCTCAACGACAACTCATCTATTAGACTCACCACCGCTCGATACCATACCCCTAGTGGCAGATGCATTCAACGCGATTACAATAAAGGGATAGACGAATACTATAACAATATTGCCGATCAATATGTGAGCGATTCTATTGTGTTAGATACCAACAACAAAGAAAAATTTACAACCAAAAAAGGGAGAGTAGTTTATGGCGGTGGCGGCATTTACCCCGACTATGTTATTACAGATAACCACGAGAAATTCTCAAACGATTATTACCTCCTACTCAATTCTTCAGCACTTATTGACTTTTGCTTCAATTATACACTGGAAAATAAAAAAAACATACAAGAAAAATATCCTACGGCTGAAGCATTTGTTAATAACATGAATATTTCAAACTCTATAGTGGATCAATATCTTAATCTCTTTTATGCTAAAAATAACGAGACAGAAAGAATTGCGCTTACCGATACTGAAATAGATGAGCTAAAAATGTGGTTAAAAGCATTAATTGGGAGAAATATTTTCAAAGAAAATGGGTTCAACCCTGTGCTCAATAAAGAGAATGATATGGTTATAAAAGCATTGGAAATACTTGACAAATAGAGATTTTGAAAGATGAAAATTTTGCAAATAGAACAACAAAAAACAAAGGCATGCACATCTAAAGTTATGAGAAAATTAATTACAATACCACTTCTTCTTATGCTCACATTCTCGTTGTGCGCACAAATACCCATAGGGTCGTTCCGCGATCACTTAGCTTATACTACTTTTACCGAAGTGGTGGTAGGTAAAGATTATATATATTGCAATACCGGGCAGAGTTTACTGCTGCTCGATAAAGATGACCCACAACAATATTCCACCCTTTCTATCTCTAATGGGCTCTCTACCGTGGGCATTGCTACCCTACATTATATAGAATCGGAAGATATTTTGGCGGTGGCATATAACGATTCGAACCTCGATCTTATTAAAGGAGACTTGGTAATGAATATTCCAGATATTAAACTCAAAAACACAGCGGGCTCGAAAGCTATTAATTACTTTTACGACAATGGAGAAACGTTATTTATTGTTTGCGATTTTGGGATTGTTTTAATTGATTTAGACGAGTTTATTATTGAAGACACCTGGTTTACCAAAAAAAACAACATGCAATATAATGCGCTCTCTTTTACTATTCACAACGGGCATTACTTTGTAAGCACTTCAGAAGGGCTCTTCTCCATTGCAACAAATAACGGCTTCAGTAACGATTTCACAAGATGGCAAATGGAAGAAAGTTTAGGTGCCGCACCTTTCTCCCAAATTATAACATTTCAAGACTATATTTTAGCACACAAAGAAAACAGTGATACTGTTTTTTATAAAAACAACGAAGAATGGGTTATATTAGACACGACGCTCAATGGACGTAACGTCCAAAACATGGATGTACGCGATAATGAATTGCTGGTTGCGGGGAGCGAATCTGTACATATATATAATAACACGCTCGAACTTACCGCTAAAAAACTATCTATATTCGCCCCACAATTCGGCGGCGGTACTTCCGCGCAGTTTGATGGAGCCCATAGAATCTATTTTGCCAATGGCAACTCTGGCATTTACTATTTCAACCGCCCACAATTTGAATCTAACACAGTTAAGGTAAAAAGCCCATTTTCATCAGTGGCAGAATCTATTAAAGCTTATGGTGGCAAGGTGTATTCTGTACCTGGATCGAGAAAAGACTTCTTTAGTGCATCATACACACCCGCTTCGGTAAATGTTTTTCAAGATGAAGAATGGAGCTATGTTGCTCCTGGCGGCTTCGGCTCTTTTACTGAGGCACACGACTTGAACTACATTGCTAAAAACCCCGAATTTGACAGTCAAATTTACGTGGCTTCGTGGCAAGGGGGAATTTTTAGAATTGACGGCAACAGTGTGGTAGAAAAATTCGACGATACCAACTCTCCGTTAATAAGAAGTGCACAAGGGTACATATCGGTGAGCGGGCTCGTATTCGATCACAACCAAAATCTTTGGGTGAGCAACAATAGAATATCGCAAGGAAGCATCCTCAAAGCGAAAACACCCAACAACGAATGGCACGAATTTACACTTAACGGCGCTATTTCACTGGGAACCATGTCGTTTATTGAACATATTGTTGTAGACTCCAGAAATTACAAATGGATTACAGCTCCTCGTAATGGGGATTGCTTTCTCAGATAATAACACTATCGACTTTCAAAACGACGATAAAATTGCTGTCGTTAACATGAACTCCTCCGCCAATATTAGCACCATAAACGTAAATTGTATTGCCGAAGATCTTAATGGAAAAATTTGGATTGGAACAGAGCTCGGCGTTAAGGTGGTACACGATGCTGGCGAAGTTTTTAACCGACAAGTTTATGCTAAAAATATACTGTTAGAACAATTAGACTATGTACAAAACCTTCTCGAATTCGAAACTGTTACCGCTATTGCCGTAGATGGAGCTAACCGAAAATGGATGGGTACAAGTAACGCTGGTATCTTCTTAATATCTCCAGAAGGAACCGAACAGCTACTTCATTTCACAGTAGATAATGCCCCGCTCCCCTCCAATACAATTCTCGATATTGCTATTGAACAAACCACTGGCGAAGTGTTCATTAGTACACAAGATGGGGTGGTGTCATACCGCGGCGATGCTACACAAGGGAATGAAGACTACGAAGAGTTACTCGTTTATCCTAACCCTGTAAGATCTGGATATACTGGAACTATTGCCGTAAAAGGACTTATGGAGAATGCATTCTGTAAAATTGTAGACGCTGAAGGAAGACTAATATGGAATGACTACGCCAGTGGAGGACAACTTACATGGAATGGTAAAGATTTTAACGGGAAACGCCCTAATACAGGTGTGCTTTTTGTGATTATTGCCGACGAAACGGGGAAAGAGAAAACTGTAGCCAAAATTTTGTTCTTTAACTAACTGTTCTTAAAATAGTATTAAAGAACCCATTATTAACAAGATGAATATCTCAGAAAAAGCTATTGTACTTCACAAAATTAAATATACAGATAACTCCATCATAGCAACACTCTATGTAGAAAACGTGGGGACCACCCGCTTTTTAATAAAAAACATTACCTCAAAACAAAATAGGCATCTGCAAGCACTCATTCAACCTCTTAATATTGTACATATTACATTTACTAAAAAGTCTAAATTTGAAGTACACTTTATTAAAGAAATAACAGCCCAATATATTTATCAACAAATTCCATTTAGTTTATCTAAAAATACGCTACTTACTTTTTTAAATGAACTATTGTATAAAACTTTACGAAACTCTGAAAATGATGCTTCACTATTCTCATTTATCAATGATCAACTTATTACACTCGACAAAACAGAAGATGTCACTTCGCAATTTCACCTCCATTTCTTAGTACAGTTTATTGAAAAAATTGGACTGCAACCCTTAAACAATTACACGCCAGATAGGCCCTACTTCAGCATAGAGCAATCCTCTTTCATCGAAATTGAAGACAAAAACTTCCCCGTTAATGAAGTAGAAAGCAAAACGCTCTATCAATTACTCAAAGGAGAAAAATCTGTAATGAACAAAAGTTGCAGAAACAATATTTTACAAACATTAGTAGATTACATTATTTACCACAACGAAGAACTCACCAAAATGGATGCATTGCCCATCTTAAAACATGTCTGTATGGGCGAATAACAAGGGGGATTTAACCACAATATATGTTATTGAACAGTGTGGGTAAAAAAGTTATATTGTTGAAAAAAATGTTGAAATAATACCAAAATCGAAGAATAAAAAAGCAAATAGAGGTAAAAGCACCTTCACAATGAAAAAACAAACCAAAAGTGCTGGAATAAAAATTCAACCCACAAAAAACTCCTAAAGTACTTACATATTGAGTTTTAAAAAACAACTACTAAGTTTAATAATTGGGATAAATGAAATAATATGTTTGATATATTCGTTTGCAATAAGGTTAATAAAATTAATTAACCTTTTTTAAGAACAGTCGTATTACACTGTTTTACAAACAATTATCAAACAAAATAAATAAAAAGCAGAAAAAAAGCAAAATAGAAGTAGAATATTGAAAAAAGTAAAGATTCTTTTTATTATCTTTGCAGCACTTTTTGACTTTTAGAATATATGAACGAAAAATTATATAGTATGAAAAAGACACTATTATTATCGATGTTGATTGCACTCGTATTTACGTCTTGTAAAAACAATGGCAACGGAGAGTTAGTAGGAGTTGCTGATCGTCCCATTTTTGACGACATCGACCCTTACGGTATGGTTTACATTCCCGCTGGGCACTTCTTAATGGGTGCAAGCGATGAAGATGTTCCTTACTCTTTTTACCACCAACCACGCAATGTTACTGTTGTTTCATTTTGGATGGATGAAACTGAGATTACAAACAACGAGTACCGTCAGTTTGTAAACTGGGTTCGCGATTCAGTAGCACACGTATTACTAGGTGATGCAGAGATTACTGACGTAGAAAGATATGGGCACTTCAAACGTTACGGGAAAGGGCACCCTGAAGAGGGAGAAGTTCAAGAACCTCGTTACATTGAATGGCGCGAAGAGATTCCTTGGGATTCTCAAAATGAAGAGGTAGTAGCGGCACTTAGTCCTATGATGAACCAAGTGAGTTCCCGTTTTTACCATTATCGCCCTAATACATTCAATATAGGGATGTTTAACTACGAATACTGGTTCTTCGATTATAGAAACTATAGAGATCCTGAAGACCCAACATCATTTGGGGCTTCTTATAAAGAGGAAGAGGGAAGCGACCTCGGTGGTCTTTTCTCAAATCGCCCAAGCCACTTAAATGGTGGATATGAAAGATTCATAAAAAAAGAGGTGGTAAATATATATCCCGACACGCTTTGTTGGGCTCACGATTATACCTATTCTTATAATGACCCTATGTTATTGAACTATTATTCGCATGTTAAATACGACAATTATCCTGTAGTGGGTATTAGCTGGAGACAAGCCAAAGCTTTTGCTTTCTGGAGAACATCATTACGTCATACCTACTTAGGCGAAAATGAAATAGCCAACGAACAACCATTCCGCCTCCCTTCAGAAGCAGAATGGGAATGGGCAGCAAGAGGTGACCTCGATGCCAACAAATACCCTTGGGGTGGCAACTATACCGTTAACGAAAAAGGGTGCTTCCTTAGCAATTTCAAACCTCAAAGAGGTAACTATATCGCCGACGATAACGTATACCCTGCTATTGTTGCACACTACCACCCTAACGATTTCGGATTATTTGACATGAGCGGAAACGTTGCCGAATGGTGCGAAGATGCGTATGATAACTCAGCTACCAACTTCACTCACGACTTAAACCCATCTTACAACTACTACGCTAAAAAAGATGATCATATTAACAAAAAGAGAAAAATTACCCGTGGTGGTTCTTGGAAAGATATTGCATACTACACCACAGTGTACACTAAAAACTACGAATATCAAGACTCTTGCAAATCGTGGGTAGGTTTCAGAAATGTACAAACTTATTTAGGAAGAAACCGCGCCGACTCTCAAAGAAAATCGTCGCACATTTACTAATAAGTACAATACAATATAAGAGAAACGGATCTTTTGGATCCGTTTTTTTTTGTGTGAATTTACAAAAGAGATTAATACAGAGAATAGCTTAAGTTGACCTTCAATTAACAGCAATTCTGAAAAAACAAACCATTACAAATATTACAAAAGAAAAAAAATGAAAAAAAATATCAGAGAATTATCTAAAAAAGAGCTAGAAAATTGGGTTATTTCAATAGGAGAGAAAAAGTTTAGAGCAACACAAATTCATGAGTGGCTTTGGAAAAAGAATGTAAATTCTTTTGAGGAAATGAAAAACATTTCCAAATTTCTGCTAGAAAATTTAAACGCTACATTTGAATTTCCGTATAGTAGTATCGACACTGAAGTTCAGAGTGTGGACAAAACCACCAAATTCATCTTTCAACTTTACGACGGCTATAAGATAGAAGGGGTA